>NZ_AKIX01000130.1:0-124223 GCF_000282075.1 Brevibacillus sp. BC25 | reverse complement strand
TGATCGGCACTTTGATCACACTCTCCGCAATAAACAGCTCGTCCGGTACATGTTCAAAACGGGTTCCTTTAGCTAAGCCCTGTTCCTCCACAACGACGCCCCAAGTCCCCTCTGCTTGTCCGATAATGGCCGACAACCTTTTTTCCAGCTCCACAGCTTTTCTTCCCTTCTCCTGTTGGCTCATAGTTTCTTGCCGCTTTCTTTTTATCATACTATTCCGAAAACGTTTCAGACAAGAGACGGTACCTGCTTACGGTTCGTTTATCCATCCTGAACTTGGAAATAATACGTAAGATAAACCTACGGACAAGGTGAGGCATCATGCAGAACTCCGATAAGATTGGCAGCCGTCAATTTATCATCCTCGTAACATTCATCACCATAGGAGATTCCATCCTGATCTTACCTTCCATACCTGCGACTGAAGCGGGTCACGATGGATGGCTATCAGGATTGATCGGCATGATACTGGGGCTAGCCATCGTATACTTGTTTTGTGTAGTCGCTCGCATCTACCCCGAACAAACGCTGATTGAAAAGAACGAGCTCATATTTGGACGTTGGCTCGGCACGTTCTTTTCTCTCTTCTTTTTGGGAGCTATATTAATCAACGGCGCTGTCTATATACGAACGATCGGAGAATTCATGACCACGCACATTATGAAACAAACCCCCATTGATGCTGTCATGTTTTTACTCGTTGCCTGCGCAATATACGCTGTTCGATTAGGACTTGAAGCTTTTGCACGGACCAGCGAAATTTTTTTCCTCTGGTTTGTCCTTACGTTCGTTATGTTTTTTCTTTTGTTAAGCCCTCAGTTCCAATTCGAGAACCTTTTCCCCTTCTTGGAAAATGGCATAAAGCCCGTTATAAGAGGAGTATTTTCCGTGACCGCTTTTCCATTTTCGGAGCTGGTTATTTTTCTCATGATTACTCCACTTCTAGATGCAAAACAAAAGCTCACGTCTGCTTTTTTGCGAGGAGCGATATACGGTGGAGCTTGTCTACTTGCCGTCATCTTCTTATCGCTTTTGGTGCTCGGCCCGGAATTGGTTTCTCGTGAGACCTTTCCGAGCTACTCCCTTGCCAAACGAATCCATGTAGGAGAGTTCTTTCAAAGACAGGAAGCGATGATGGCTCTCATGTGGTTTGTCTCCATTTATTTCAAAGTCGTACTGTATATGTATGGTTTCTGCGTGGGTATAAAGCAGCTTCTCCATTTAAAGGAGCATCAGTCGCTCACCTTGCCCATTTGCATCTTATTTGTCGCCATCGCGATTATCATCGTTCCAAACGGAGCTTTTTTATACGAAACGTATACGTACTGGCCATTTTTTGATTTAACAAATGGGTTCCTGTATCCACTGATTCTCATCGTCGGTTACTGGATACGGAAGCGAATGAACAACAAGCCGGCTACCCTACAAAAGTAAGGTGTCGGCTTGTTTTATAATTACAGTAGTTGTTTGATCGCTGCCACTCGCTCTGCATCAACGTATAGAAGAGCCTGTCCTTCTTCTCGTACTGCCGATCCAAAATGAACCTCTTTGACACCCGTACGTTTCACGAGGTCTCCCACGTTAGCCAGCGACAATCCGCTTCCTGCCAAAATCGTGAGCTGCGTGTTCTCTGTCAGCTTGACGAGCTGCTCGATGCAATCAGCTCCCTCGATGGCCGTTTTTTTGCCCCCAGAAGTAAGAATGGTACGGACTTGGGGATATTTCAGGAGAATACGCGCTGCTTCCATTTGATCCACAGCATCATCAAAAGCACGATGGAACGTCACATTCAAAGTACCTGACTTACCAAGCAACAGCTCCAATCCCTGCTGATCGAGCGTATTTTCTGGAGTCAGCATGCCAAATACGACACCTGCTGCCCCAAGCTCACGGATGATACGTACATCCTGCCGCATGACCGCAAGTTCTTCTGCTGTATAGTAAAACGATTGGCTATGCGGTCGCACCATGACGTTTACCGGGATGGAAACCGCCTTGACCACTGCCTCAATCAATCCCCAGCTCGGAGTAATACCTCCCTCCAAAATTCCCGAGATGAGCTCCAGCCTGTCAGCTCCGCCCTGCTCCGCACGTTTTGCATCCTCAACTGAAGTCGCAATCACTTCCACTAGCATGATACTTCGCCTCCGTTTTTAGCATTTGTTCAAGACAAAAACTGGTCGTTTCTCCCCTACCACCAACTGATTGTCGTTTTTAATGGCTTTTGGCGCCAGCGCATGCAGTCGGTCGATGGTTTCCTGATTATCATACTGAATCTGCTCCAAAATCGATGCGATAATAAGCGGCCATACTAATTCAGAGCCATTCAGTACCTTAAGCGAGAAGCTGAGTCTCTCTTTTTTCAAAGCAAAGCCGTATACACCCATCGCTCCGCCTTTGGCGATTATATTTTCATCCAGTAAGAGCGCTGTACAGATGAAGTTGTGACTGGCAATGATCTCGGGACTGCTCGTCATCCAGCCTGTCACTCTCTCTACTGCCTCACGCGTCGTGTGATCCTCGATCAGATCCGGACAAGCGAGCTTCAGATATGCGATCGCCAGGTTCTTGAGCGGCAACGCAAAAACCGGGAAGCCACAGCCGTCGACGCTTAGCCGAACCTGCTCTTTTGGGTAATCAGCCAGGTTGGCAAACACCTCCAATGCCTCCTGTTGCGCTGGATGCTCAGCCTTGTAGTAATCATGAGTGGAATATCCTTGATCCTTCGACAACGCCAAGTACCCCAAATGCTTTCCCGCACAGTTATGAAAGAGCCTACGTTTTTCTATGCCTTGGGACAAGCAAGCAAACTTCGGCTCCTCATTGAGCGGATAAGTCGGGCAAGTAAGTAATTCATCTTCCTGAATGCCAGTCTTTTGTAAAATCGACTCCAAGCCTTCCATATGATAGACTTCACCACGATGTGAGGCCGCAAAGAGTGCTGCTTCGCTGCTGTTCAGTCCGAATTTTTCATCAATTTTACGTTTGGCGATGGGAATGGCTTGAAAGGGCTTAGCTGCGGAGCGCAATAAGGTGATATGGTTCTCATCGCCTGCCCGATAAGCCACCTCTCCTTTTTCATTCACGCCGCACACGATGCCGTTATGTACGTTCTCCAGAATGCCGCCGCGATATTCTTCCACTAAAGGGACATCTCTCATCAAAATCACCCGCTCCACTCCATGTTGATCGATTATGAAAAAAACACTAGCAGGAGCACCCTCCATCCGTCAATCTTTTTCCAAGCGATTATCCCCCCACTTCGGCGCTGATTGTTGTATAATGTCTCAAGGTGCCCATTTGGGTTCCACAAATAAGAAATCCGTGCATCTGCACGGGAGAGGTTCGCGAACTCCCTCTATAAAAAACTAAGCTGGATAACAGTACCTTTCTTTGGTATTGTTTTTGTTTTTTTGATGGAAAGTTCAAGAACTCTCTTTCTTCTAACTCAATCAAAGTGTGTGTTCAAAAAGTCGGCTTTTCAGCACCGAGAAAGTAGTGAGAACCTGAAAAAGGAGGAGCGGAGTGTAGGGAACCTACATGAGCACCGGACTTCGAAGGTGAACGCCAGTTTCGATGTCGAATCAGCTTTCAGAACGACTTCGTGATCAAAAGACGAGACGACTTTTTGAACCACCTCTACAAGGAGATGGAGAGCAATGAAAAAGGAAAAAGCCGTCGTTGTCTTTAGCGGAGGTCAGGACAGCACTACCTGCCTGTTTTGGGCGAAAGAGCAATTCGGCGAAGTAGAAACCCTCACGTTTGATTACGGGCAGCGACACAAGCTGGAGATCGAGTGCGCCCAGCAAATTGCCGCAGAACTCGGCGTTAAAAACTCCGTATTGGACATGAGCTTGTTAAACCAGCTCGCGCCCAATGCACTCACCCGCACAGATATTGACATTACCCAGGAAGAAGGCCAATTGCCATCCACGTTCGTCGACGGACGCAACTTGTTGTTCCTTTCTTTTGCGGGCGTATTCGCCAAGCAACGAGGAGCATGTCACTTGGTTACCGGCGTATGCGAAACGGATTTTAGCGGTTATCCCGATTGCCGTGACGCCTTTATCAAATCACTCAATGTGACATTGAATTTGTCGATGGACTATCCGTTTGTGATTCACACGCCGCTCATGTGGCTGAACAAAGCACAAACGTGGAAGCTGGCGGACGATCTGGGTGCCTTCACCTATATTCGCGAAAATACCCTCACCTGCTATAACGGCGTCAAAGGGGACGGCTGCGGCGAATGCCCTGCCTGCCACCTGCGAAAAGCCGGACTGGACACTTATCTTTCCGAGAAAAATCAACCTGGAGAAAAAGCCTGATGAGCGCGAACTTTGATTTTCGTATCGTCGATCGCATGCAGGCTCTGGGTACCCATATTCAAAAATCACAGCTTCGCTACCATAACAAACGCGTTTTGGTTAGCAAGGAATTTACTTTTGACGCTGCACATCATCTGCACGCCTATGAAGGAAAGTGCAAAAACCTGCACGGCCATACGTACACGGTCGTCTTCGGCATCAGCGGCTTTCCGGACGAGATCGGACTCGTCATCGATTTCGGTGACATCAAGCAAATCTGGAAAGAGCACATCGAAATTTATTTGGATCATCGCTATCTGAATGAAATGCTCCCTCCGATGAATACCACTGCCGAAAACATGGTCGTGTGGATTTTCGAAGAGATGGAAAAGCAATTGCAGTCAGATGCATACCGTGACCGCTACAACGGCGCTCGGGTGGAGTTCGTTCGCCTGTTCGAGACACCGACCAGCTATGCCGAGGCAAGACGGGAGTGGATGACGGAATGATCCCGGTCTTGGAAATATTCGGCCCTACGATTCAGGGCGAAGGAATGGTTATCGGACAAAAAACGATGTTTGTGCGAACAGCTGGCTGTGACTATCGTTGCAACTGGTGTGACTCCGCTTTTACATGGGATGGATCTGCCCGCGATGAAATCCGGCAAATGTCACCCGAGGCGGTCTGGGAGGAGCTCACTCGCTTAGGCGGGGACCGTTTTTCTCATGTCACGATCTCCGGCGGAAATCCTGCGCTTTTGGCTGGCATCGGCGACTTAATCTCCCTGCTGAAGGAGCATGGCATTCGCACAGCAGTCGAAACACAAGGCAGCAAGTGGCAAGCGTGGCTTCCACTGATTGACGACATTACGATTTCACCGAAGCCGCCTAGTTCCGGGATGGAAACAGATTTTCAAGCGCTTGATCGAATTGTACACGAGCTTTTGGAACAAAAACATCCAGGACTTAGCCTGAAAGTGGTTGTTTTCGACGACGCCGACTTTGCCTATGCACGAACCATTCATCAGCGTTTTCCAGAGGTACCTTTCTACTTGCAGCCAGGAAACAGTGATCTGACGGACGCTGATACGCCTCGGCTTCGGGATAAGCTTTTGGAAAGCTTTGAATGGCTGATCGATCAGGCGATGGCGACACCTGACATGAATGACGCGAAGGTTCTTCCCCAACTACATGCGCTTGTCTGGGGCAATAAACGAGGCGTTTAAACGATATTTTACTCTCATGGAAGAAAAGAGGACTGTACTCATATGGCACATCAACAAGAACGCGATTTATCCTCCCTCACTCTTTTGGGGAATCAAGGCACAACATACAACTACTCCTATGACCCGAGCGTATTGGAGTCTTTTGACAACAAGCATCCGTACCGCGATTATTTCGTAAAGTTCAACTGCCCGGAATTCACCAGCCTGTGCCCGATTACCGGCCAGCCAGACTTTGCGACGATCTATATCAGCTACATTCCTGACATCAAAATGGTAGAGAGCAAATCTCTCAAGCTGTACTTGTTCAGCTTCCGCAATCACGGCGATTTCCACGAGGATTGCGTCAATGTCATCATGAACGACTTGATCAAGCTGATGGACCCGCGCTACATCGAGGTATGGGGCAAGTTCACTCCGCGCGGTGGCATCTCAATCGATCCATATTGCAACTACGGGAAACCGGGGACAAAGTACGAGGAGATGGCTAGCCATCGGATGATGAATCATGATATGTATCCGGAAAAAGTGGACAATCGGTAGAGCGAATAGGTGATAAATGAAAGGAGAAACCCTTATCTTTTTATAAGGGTTTTTTCCTTTTCCAATTGGAAATCAAGGTCGTGATCGTTGGTGTGATTCTACTCCTTCTGCTACGTTTTAGTGCGGAAGGAGGTGATTACCATGACCAAGCATCTGTATTTCTATGCAAGTTTCGAAGATGCAGCGCGACTCAATCTGGAGTTGATTCAGCTCGGCTACAGGAATTACTATCTGGAGCCACATGAACATCTAGTTGCTTTTGTTTTTGAACCAGTGACCGAAGTGAGTCAAGCGATCTTGAGACACTTGTTTCATGCAGATGGTCCTTCGCACCTAGACAACTAGCTTTGCAGTACTGGTGCTCCTCATTTGAGGGGCATCGGTACCTCCATTTACACTGTCGTTCATCTTATGTTCATGTTCAACGATTACACTTGCAAACGTAGTCAAAAGAAATGAACAGGAGATGATTTTACGTGTTAGCAGCAGCCGTGATTTTTATAAATCTTGCTCTCATTGCCTATACGATTGGGGTATGGAGCGAAAAACGTTCAGGAGAGCTAAAGAGGAAACACCTTATCTTTTTTGGTCTCGGCTTGGCATTCGATACTATCGGAACTACGTTTATGAAATTGCTCGCTGAGAGCTCCAGCTTAAATTTGCATGGCATTACTGGGTTGATTGCTCTGATCTTGATGTTCTTCCATACAGTGTGGGCGTGTGCCGTTCTGTGGAAAAAGAATGAAAATCAGATCAAGCAGTTCCATAAATTTAGCTTGATCGTATGGATTTTATGGCTTGTACCTTATTCCATTGGCGTCGCTTTAAGCTTTATGAAATAGGAATACTCTCAATTACGCTCCGATCGCGAACAATCTAACCTTACCTCAACCCTCTCAACCGATGAGAGGGTCTTTTTCTTTTTTCGCGGCTGTTCAACATATCGTCAACTTTGCCTACTATTCGACAATATCTCCTAAAGTAATCAGAACGATAATCGTATAAAATGTAATAAATTAGTATTTTTAGCAATATACAACTTTTGACTACGACTCGATGATCGTCTTCTAAACAACATTCACCATTTCAGAAAGGTTGATGCTCATGTTTAAAAAAACACTTATTATCCTGTCATTAAGTTCAGTCGTCGTAGTACCCTCTCTAGCCACACAAGTCCAAGGGGCAGCACTCCCTACACAGGAAAAGGCAACCACCTACGCTTCCAATAAAAATATCAGAAACGCCATGTATGGTGAAGAAATCTGGGTGTCGCTTACCTCACCTATTCCAGCCGGATGGGTTATCGTTAGAACTTTAGGAACGCAGAACCTGATCAGGAATGTGAACGGTGCTTCTTATGGCACGGAGGTAGAGGTGCTGCTAGCTTCGCCTATCCCAACCGGATGGGTCATGGTTCGTGCCTTTAGAGGATCGAATGTAATCAAGAATATGAACGGTGCTTCTTATGGCACGGAGGTAGAGGTGATGCTCGCCTCGCCTATTCCAATCGGATGGGTCATGGTTCGTGCCTTTGGAGGATCGAATGTCATCAGGAATATGAACGGTGCTTCTTATGGTACGGAGGTAGAAGTGATGCTCGCTTCGCCTATCCCAAAAGGATGGGTCATGGTTCGAACCTATGGAGGATCGAATGTGATCAGAAATGTCAATGGTGCTCCTAACGGAACACAGATTGAGGTATTGCAAGCCTCGCCTGTTCCTGAAGGATGGATCATTCTCAGTTCAGGTGGAAATTCGAAAGTGATCAGGAAAATTGGCTAAAACAAAGCGCACATGGCATGCATCTAGTCCGCAGGCTGACGTCGAAAGCAATCGGCATCAGCTTGCGGGCTTTTCTTTAATAAGTTTCCATCAATGGTGGAATATATAAGGGAAACAAACGTCCTAAGGAGGCCAATGATGAGTACGTTTTACGAGAAATATGGTGGCGAAGATACGGTCGCAAAAGTAGTGGACTACTTTTATGAATTAGTTTTAGCTGATGACACCGTGAACCACTTTTTCAAAAACACCGATATGGAAAAACAGCGTAAACATCAAACAAAGTTCATCAGCTATGCCCTCGGTGGCCCGAATCAATATTCTGGCCAGTCTATGGCAAAGGCTCACGAAGGGATGAATCTGCAACCCATTCATTTTGATGCTATCGTTAGGCATCTGCGTGATGCCTTGACTCACTTTGGTGTCAGCGAAGAAGATATTGCCGGTGCTCTGAGCAAAGTAGGATCACTACGGGATGATATTTTGCATAAATAACCGAGCATCAAAACGCCTGATGCAATGGTTCAGGGACCCCTTCCGTTCCCGGACCAGTTCCTCTCAGTGGCCCTCGTTTTCGAGTGGCCATTTTCACTTTTTTCTTACACATTTTGTAAAACTCTTAGCAACTCTATATAATAGGAGCAATATTTGAACAATGGAGGAAGTTTCGAAAATGGAAGATCAATATTTTGTTGGTTGGGGTACATTGGCCCTCATCAACGCTGGACTAGCTCAAGGAAAAAATCGTAGCGGTCTTAACTGGTTTTTTCTCTCTTTATTCCTCGGCCCTATCGCAACGCTAATCATTGTAGTCTGGGAAAAACTGCCCGAGCAGAAAGACTTGTCACAGTGAGCATGTTGATAAGGAGGCACGCATGATGCAAATTCGAAATGTACAAGAACAAGACTACCTCAAAGTTATTACGGTCCTCAACGATTGGTGGGGCGGGCGACAAATGTCTGATATGTTACCCAAGCTGTTTTTTATCCATTTCCAGTCAACGAGCTTTATTGTTGAAGAGAATGGAGAAGTCATCGCTTTCCTCATCGGCTTCTTGTCCCAAACGTTCCCTGGCGAAGCTTACATTCACTTCGTTGGGGTGCATCCCGACAAACGAAAAGATGGATGGGGACGCGAATTATACCAACATTTCTTTCAAACTGTAAAACAAAAAGGATGCGATACGATTCGATGCATTACCTCTCCTGTTAATAAAGGCTCAATCTCCTTCCACACAAAGCTAGGTTTTGCGGTTGAAAAAGGAGATCAAATGGTGGATGGAATCGATGTGACTTCTAATTATGATGGAAAAGGAAACGACCGGGTTACTTTTGTTAAAAAGATCTAATCTTATGGCAACCCATATTTACAGTTTAAAATATCCAAAAAAGTAGGTCGTTCACATGCTTAAAGCACTTGGTTTTGGCGTTACTTTGCATAGCGATAACGACTGAGGACATCGATCAAGCTGGCAATTATGCTGTCATCTTTTCATTTACGTAACCAAGAAGCACCATTTCACGTACTAATCAATAGCCACACCAAAGTAATCTTTCACGTGGAAGGATGCGATCTGATTTGAAAAATGTAAAAGCAATATGGGGCTGGACGAAAACGTTGGGCATCTCCCTTTCACTCGCGATGTTAGTTAACATATTTGTCCTCCAACCATTTAAGGTGAATGGACAATCGATGGAGCCCACTTTGCAAAGCGCCGAACGCATCTATGTGTCGAAATTGTCCCACACATTCTCTTATCTCCCTGAGTACAACGATATTGTCGTGGTCGACAGCCGTGTAGACCGGGATCGTACGTTAAAAGACGACATCCTTGAAAATCCTCTCCTCATGCTAGCCATGGGGAAAAGCGATGCCAAAACATTCTGGGTAAAACGAGTCATTGGCAAACCCGGCGATACTTTGGAGTTTAAGAATGAGAGCCTGTATCGAAATGGACAGCCGTTAAACGAGCCGTACATAAAAGAAAAGATGGTCGACGTACCGGATGCCAAGATCGTCATACCGGAAAACCATGTGTTTGTGATGGGAGATAATCGTAACAATAGCGATGATAGTAGAGTCATTGGCGTAATTCCACTCGATCATATCATGGGGAAAAAACTGTTTTAATCAGACGAGAGCCTTTTCTACTGAGGAAGGCTCTCGTTCTTTTCAACGCATAGACGAATGTCCGTTTCGAAACGCCTGACAAACGCATTTATTAGTGATAAATGCATGCAAAGGGGCGTTTCTTAATGAGCTCTCAGCACTCTCACTCATTACGCTTTATTCGATTTGCCGATCGACCCGGGCATTTTCATGGCTATGACACACTGACAAGCATTTCGGATCGTCATCGTCACCGAATACGTGGCAGAACGTCGCCCCCAGAAGGAATGAGAGATCGGCACGTCCATTACTACGAAGGTACGACTACGTTTAATGATGGACATGTGCATCACTACAGGGGATGGACGAGTCCGCCTATTCCACTGCCGGACGGAAGTCATTACCACGAGTTTTCAGGGCAAACCACTTATGATGACGGGCACACTCATTACTACCAGGGTGTAACCAGCGAGGCCCTATCTTAAGCGAAAAAGGCTGTCCCTCTTCGGAACAGCCTCTCTTCCTCTTCTTATTTTTCCAATACTGACGCCAACGGACAGTCCAATGTATACAGGTTGCGATACCTTGGATTGTCCCGATACAACTGGTCATGTGTCCCTCGCATCGAGATGACTCCCTGCTCCATAAAAATGATCTCGTCCATTTGCTCTACACCGCTCAAGTGGTGAGTCACCCAAATCAAAGTCTTCCCTTGCAAGACACGGAAGATCGTTGTCATCAGATCGCGTTCAGTCAAAGGATCTAATCCCACTGTCGGTTCATCAAGGAGAACAATCGGCTTGTTTTGCAGCAAAATACGGGCAAGTGCTATGCGCTGCCTTTCTCCGCCAGAGAAGCGCAGACCGGTTTCCTGCATCCGTGTTTGATAACTGTCCGGTAGGGATTCAATCAGCTGATCCAGACCGACTTGCGCTGTCACAGCACATACTTCTTCATCGGACGCATCGGGTCGACCGAGCCTGATGTTATTGGCTACGGTTGTGTCAAACAAATACGGCTGCTGATTCAACACGGAAAACAAACAAGCAGAAGCCTCTTCCGACTGGACAGGCTGCCCATTTACTGTCAACTTACCTGCCTCCGGCTGTATGGCACCTCGAATCAAGTTCAGTATCGTCGATTTACCCGCTCCGCTGCGACCGAGCAACGCGATTTTACCACCTTGAGGCACCTCAAAAGACACGTCCTGCACACTCCAATTGCTGGCTTGTGGGTAGCGAAAATGAACATGATCGAGCTTCAAGCTGCCTCCAGCTTGATCTGCCACCTTTTCCTTTTGCGCTTCCCCAATGGATGGACGACTGCCCTCGATCTCACGAAGCCGCCCCAGAGACTCCTTGTATTCTGGCATTCGCACAACAGCATCAGAAATACGGGCAAACGCATCCATCAACGGAAATGCGACCAGCCCAATCGCAGCAATCAGCGTAGCAGGAATCTGATTCGCAGCGGCAAGTCCGCCCACCCAGATAACCAGTAAGACAATGGCACCACCGATTGCACACTGAGACATCCACTGTACTCGCCATTCTCCGCGTCGAATGGAGTTTTCGATTTGGGCAGCTGTCTTTTGCCGTCTTGTAAACAACTGGAGAAACTGCTGTGTACGACCACTGAGAATCCAGTCACTCATGCCAAAAACAGCATCAGTCAGCTCCCGATATGCTGCCTGTCTCTCCCGCTTGAACCGACGACTCTTGGCAATGGATGACCACAAAACTACTGCGGGTGCAACAAATAGCAGAAAACCACAGTACAACGCCATCAGCAGCGCGAACATCCCGTCCATTCTTCCCAGTGCCACAATACCTGCCCCGTAGAGGAGGACCGCCGAGACAGCTGGCAGCACAAAGCGCAGATAGACATTCTGTAGTTGCTCAATGTCATCCGCTAGTACACCAAGCAGATCTCCCGTACGAAAACGAGTGCGAAGTAGCTGAGCTTGCGGCTCGATAGCCTGGTACAAACGCACACGCATACGCGATAACACACGCAAAGCTGCATCGTGTCCAACCAAACGCTCCAGGTACTGAATGACTGCTTTGCTAAAGCCAAAAGCCCGGACAAGTACGATGGGAACATAGACCATTAAGACGTTTTCGGGCTTGAGTGCGGAGCGAGAAATCAGATAGCCGGACGTATAAAGCAAAGCACTCGCACATGCCATTGCCAAGGTTCCCAGCAAAGCCGCTGCGGCAAACTGCCAGAAAAACTGGCGAAAGTATGGAAGAAACCACCCCTGATTGCCTTCTCGCGCTTCCTTCATCCTTTCTCCCCCTTGGCACCAGCTGTCAACAACCGATAAAATACGCTTTTTTGTGCAACGAGCTGTTCATAGGTACCCGCTTCCACCAGTCGTCCCTGGTCGATTACCCAAATCCAATCCATGTCTCGCATCCAATGCAAACGATGTGTGGCCAAAAATACGCGTCTGTCCCCCAACACCGACAACATGGTCTGTTTGAGCTCCCATTCCGTTTCAATATCTAAGTGAGCGGTCGGCTCGTCGAGCAAAATCACTGGTCGGTTGCCAAGCAGCGCACGTCCCAATGCAACCCGCTGTGCCTGTCCGCCGCTTAACGTACGCCCCCCTTCGCCAATGATTTCGTCACAGCCATTTGGCAAGCTGTCCATCAGCTCTCCCAGACCGACATCACGAATCACCTGCTCCACCTGTTCCTGCGTCGCTTCCGGCTCATAGAAGCGAATGTTATCCGTCAACGTTTGATTGAATAAATACGGATGCTGAGGAATGTAAGCGATTTGCCGCTGCCACTCCTGCTTCGCATCCCCCGTAATGGGTTGCCCATCTACTTGTATCATGCCAGCGTCGGGATCAGAAAAGCCGCCTAGCACTCCGAGGAGTGTTGATTTTCCAGCCCCGCTCGCCCCTACAATGCCCACTCTTCTCATGTTGCTGCCCAATTCTACAGATACCTCCCCCAGTACCTGTCTTCCATCCTCACCGACGACACGAATATCGGACAAAGTAATCGTTCCATCCAATACACCTGTCAGAGACGTCTGGCTATCTGTTGCTTGTGGTGCCGCCTTATGTTCATCCGGAGCGCCACTATCGATAATCGTACGAATAGTCCCCAACGCCTCCTTGCCATCCAATGAGGCGTGGTAGTCCGATCCCAGCATCCGTACTGGCAAAAAGTATTCCGGTGCAAGAATCAGGATGACCAATGCCGTTTCAAACCCAAAGTTTCCTTCAATCAGCCGCAACCCAAGACCAACTGCCACAAACGCAACCGACAGCATGCTGAAGAAGTCGAGTGCCAAGGAAGACAAGAAGGCCACGCGCAAAGTGCGCATCGTAGCGGATCGATATTGATCGCTCACTCTTCCGACGGTCTCCCCATGGTCTTTGCTGCGTCCCAAAAACCGGAGCGTCGCAAGCCCGCGAAGCGAATCCGTGAAATGATGGGATAGCATTCGATACGAGCGCCATTGTTTGTCTGCTTGTTTACGCGCAGCCAGACCGAGTACGATAAAAAATCCAATGAGAACAGGCATCGTTACCGTCAGGATCAGTCCAGAAATCACATCTTGCATGTAGACAAATGCCAGTAGCGGAAACGTAACAAAAACCATATCCAGCGTACGCGGAACAGACAACTCCAGGTAGGTACGTACACGATCTACACCTTCCAGGACAAGCGTAACAAGCTTTCCGCTTCCTTCACTGGCGGCAAAACGTGGACCACGCTCGAACAATCGGGATAGAACTCGTCCTTGCAAAGACTCACTAGAGGCTTCAGCAAAACGGCCAGCGACTTTCTTTTGCAGCCAAACGATGGTATGACGAGCGACTATCATGACCAAAAACAGTGCAAGCGGCTGATACGCCATCTGAAGAGATTGACCTTCAAACAAGATCGCGATCGACTTCGCCAAAAGCAGTGCCTGACCGATAATCGCCGCACTTTGCAGGAGGGAAAGACCGGCTAGCAGCAGCATAACCGGTCGGATTCCTTGTAAGCGGAACAATTCCTTGTCCATTAGTACTCCAAATGATCCTTTTCAGTGACTCGTTTGTGGAAAACGAAGTAACTCCAAGCCTGATAGGTCAGCACAAACGGTAAAAGCACTGCTGCAACAATGGTCATTGCTTTTAACGTGTATGGACTCGAAGCTGCATTATAGAGGGTCAAATCAAACGCACTATCAATCGTGCTGACCATCACCCGTGGGAACAAACCGATAAACATCGAGACGAACGTCAACAGGATCATCGCACCTGTCATCCCGAAAGCCCATCCTTCCCTGCCTTGTCTCAAGAAGTGACGAGCCAGTACTAAAGCCACAACACCTAAGAGTACGGCTGCTGTCAACAAAACACCCTGGCGCTCAAACAGATCGGTTACCATGAATGTCCACCCTACAAGCACCGCCATCAGAACCGCTTGCATCGGCAACAGCTTTGCTGCTAGTACACGTGATTTTTCACGCAGCTCGCCTACAGTGCGCAGCGAGATGAAGTTCAGACCGTGTAGCAAGCATAGTCCTGTAACTGTCACTCCTGCCCACAAAGAGTAACCATTCACAATGTCAGAGAAGCCAGCAGTCATTTCCATATTCTGATCAATCGGAACACCCTTCACCAAGCTGGCAAACACCATTCCGAACAACATCGGCGGTACAAAGCTTCCAATCAGAATCGCTACATCCCACGTCTTTTTCCAAGCCTCGCCTTTCCCTTTGCCTCTAAATTCAAATGCTACCCCGCGTCCAATCAACGCAAGCAGAATCAGCGTAAGCACGAGATAATACCCGCTAAACATCGTGGCATACCACTCCGGAAACGCTGCAAACATCGCACCAGCCGCTGTAATCAGCCAAACTTCATTGGCATCCCAGAACGGGCCAATCGTATTAATCAGAACCCGAGTCTGCAAATCATTTCGTGATAGCAGGCGCGTTGCCATGCCGACACCAAAGTCGAAGCCTTCGAGAAAGAAAAATCCGGTAAACAGAACGGCAATGAGCAGGAACCACAGTTCATTAAGCTCCATAACGTTCACTCCTTACACGATCAAATGGATCCTGAAGCTGTAAATCCTCTACTTCCTCGTGACTATCCATATCCGGTCCTTTTTTGGCCACACGAGCAAACAGATAAGCCAAGAGGCAAAGCAGGATGAGATAAATCGTCGTGAAGGCAATGAGAGAGAACCATACCTCTCCTGTGCTAATGCTTGGCGAAACCGAATCTTCAACACGCAGTAGCCCGAATACCGTCCACGGCTGACGACCTACCTCCGTCATAATCCACCCAGCCGAGTTTGCGATGAATGGTAGTGAGATACCCGCAACCATCAACTGCATGAACCGCTTGTTTGGCTGTTCCAACTTTTTACGTAAAGCGAGATATGCCCCGTACAAAGCCAGCAAAATCATTGCACTACCACCCGCTACCATGATGCGGAAGCTCCAGAAGGTCGTCCGAACTGGTGGAATGTAGTTTCCTGGACCGTAGGTTTTCTCATACTCTGCTTGCAATTCCAACATGCCCGGTACAGAACCTGAAAGGGAATTGTACGTCAGGACGCTAAGCAGATAAGGAATCTTTATTTCAAAACCGTTTTCTTGTTTTTCCGGATCAATCGTTGCAAAAACCGTCCAAGGAGCTGGGTCTGAGCTTGTTTCCCAGAGACCTTCACTCGCTGCCATTTTCATCGGTTGGGTAGCAACCAAATACTGTGCCTGACCATGACCGAATTGAGCAATAGCAAGTGAGGAAATCAATGCTACCACGATCGCAATTTTGAAAGATTGCACAAAGAATGTAACGTCTTGTTTTTTCAACAGCTTCCAAGCACTGATACCTGCTACCAAGAAGGCACCTGTCGCAAATGCCGCAAATACGGTATGCGGGAATTCATATAGTAATTGTCCATTGGTAAGGAGAGCGAAGAAATCGACCATCTCTGCACGTCCGTTATTGATAGCGAAGCCGACTGGCTGCTGCATGAACGAGTTGGCTGCCAAAATCCAGAGAGCCGAAAGAATCGTTCCGATGGATACGAGCCAAATACATGCGAGATGCACACCTTTGGACAAGCGATCCCAACCAAACACCCATAGTCCAATAAAAGTCGATTCGAGGAAGAATGCTAAGAGGGCCTCAATCGCTAGTGGTGTCCCAAATACGTCGCCGACGAATCGTGAGAAATCAGACCAGTTCATCCCAAATTGGAACTCCTGCATAATCCCTGTCACGATCCCGACAGCAAAATTTATGAGCAAAAAGGTTCCCCAAAACTTGGCCATTTTTTTGTACAAGTCATTCTTTTTTACCACATACATCGTTTCCATAATGGCTACTAATAATGACAGCCCGATGGAAATCGGCACAAAAACAAAGTGAAAGATAGTTGTTATCGCAAATTGAAGTCGTCCCAAATCCACTATATCCATGTACAAGATCCCTTTCTATTCGCGTCTTGGCCTTTATGTACCGGAATTATACCAGTGGGGAAACCAGAATTTATGGCGACTTTGTGAAAAAAATCACAAATATATGTGAAAAAATTCACAATTGATTCTCTCTCTTGTAACCCCCTTTTCGCATTCATCTTCGTGAGAGAGTTCTTTGTTTTGTTTTACCCTGTATATTTCCGGTCATGCATAATTGTAGCAGGACTTTTGACCCTAGAGGGTGTCCGATTCGTTACATGATTTTTAACACTCTGTGACTGTTTAGGATTACCCTATCATTTGAGCTAGACTTATGCTTCATTACTTATTTCATTACACATGCAATAGATTTCATTCATATTAAAAATTATCAACGATTATGGCCGTAGAAAAAATGAACCCTTTTACAGGCCTATCTTTCCCCTATTGATTTTTTTTGATGAGATACGACACTTGTGTAAGCGGCGTATCCATTCCCAAATCACTACCAATTCCATCATTACGAAAATACCCAGGCGATCACCGACCTCGAAAAGCAATCGAAGTCGGTGTGCCTGGGTACGTGGTGAAGCAACAACTGCTTATTTTTTGGCGGATTTCGTTGACAAGGAATCGATGATGTTGCCGATAGTTGCAGCATCAAAGCTCTTCTCTGCCATCTGGTACAGCTCGTATGTGAATCCTTCATGCTCCCAAATCACGATTCCGTTGGCGAAATGTACCTTTTTCCCGCCAATGGTTTCGATCTTGACACCCTCTGTCGTGCTGATGCCGTTTTCGCCACCGTTTGAAATCAACAAGGAAATAAACTCTTTCTCTTTTTTATACTGAATCTCTACCATACGCTCGCCTTGAACGACCGTGTTCACATAGGAATAATGCTCTGCCAACCATGTCGGTGCGGGAAAGTCCATTTTGCTAGCTGCGCGTGCTTCTTCCACTGTCATCTGTGGGGGGGCCTTGCGTTCTATAGGTATCTCGATTTCTTGGGTATTGGACTGTGTAGCAGGTAGCTCTTTATCGTATTGGGTAATTTCCATGTTCCCAACCTGAAAGCGTGCCAAGATCGTCTGGAGCATTCCTTGGGCAAACGACGTAGTCGAGAATGCACCTAAAAGGCAAACAACAGCAACAGCACTAACTGTGGCAGCTTTCCATTTATTCATTTTCATATAGATCCCGTCCTTTTCATGTAGTTGTATATTTCCTGATTCCAATTTGAATTTCAGCCGATTGTATATGTTGGCTTTTGGAGTGGCGTCATCTAATTCCAGATCAGTAAGCAAGTCGGTGAGTTCATGAAAATCGTCTAGATCATGCTTACTCTTCATAACGGAAGCCCCCTTTTTGCAATTCCATCTGCAGCTTTTTCAAGCATCTGTATAGAACGACGCCAATATTTGAACCACTGACACCAAGAAGTTCGGCGATTTCTGCGTTTTTAAGACCAGCTGCATATTTCATGGCGATGATATTGCGTTCCTTGTCACTCAGCTTCGCCAGTGCTTGAAATAAGGCTTGATGATTGTCGTCGCGGATCACGATGTCCTCCGGTGACGACTTCGGCAAGACCAGATTCAGAATCGAATCCAATGAAAAGCTGATTCTTTTTTTCTGTGAGCGGAAGTAATCTGCCACTGCGTTTCGGGCGATCGCAAACAGCCAGACTTCAAAGTTTGATTTATCCGGTGAAAAGCTGCTATATTTTGAAATCACCATTTCAAACACATGGCTACATATTTCTTCTGCTGCGTAGTGATTGTTGATCCGATAGCAAATATATTTATAGACGCGCTTATAATAAGCACCATAAATTTGGGCAAATGCTTCGGTCGACATACTTTCTGCGTGCCTAGCGTTTTCTTCGTTTTGGCAGATGCCTGTGTTCACTTGGGCAATCTCCAACTACTTCCCCTCCCTTCTTGTTATCATAACAAATTGCGCAATTTGTCTGGTTTGTGAGCCTCACGATAGTTAATACGGAAAAAGTAGAATTGTATTAACAACCATTTTTAAAGAGCCGAGGAAATGACGTGTGGATACCCTACGAAGAAATAAGGAGGCCCCCGGAACTGCAAGCATGCGGATTCTACGAAATGACTGAAAAAAGCAGGCTGTCAACGAATGACATCCTGCTTTGGGTTCATTTATTTAGCCCAGTGCGGTGGACGCGTGAACGAAGGTGGTAGCTTGGTGCTTGCATCGCCCTTCGCCGCGTTGAGCTGAACCTGCGTGAGAAACAACGTCTCCGTCAAGTTCGCTCCGCTCACATCTGTATCGCGAAAATCTGCACCAATGAGGTCAGCTCCCCGCAAATCTGCTCCTCTCAAATCAGCAGCAATCAAATAAGCCCCGCGCAATTGAGCTCCTCGTAAATCAGCACCTTTGAGCTTGGCACCGATGAGATCAGCGCCTCGTCCATAGGTTTTTCCTTGCTTGCCCCCTTTGTACTTGGCAATCGCGTCCTTACGTACCAATTCACTTGTCTGCAACAATAGTTCATTAACTTTTGCTCGATGAAGAGTGATGTCCAGCTTCAGGATGTCCTCAGGACCGTGATCCGTCAGGCGCTGTGTCTCCTCCAACGCTTCCTTCAATGCAGGATGGAGGGACTGGGCAGCTTGCTGGGTCAACGCCTCCGTTATATACCAGAGCAGCTCATGAAGCTGCCACATGATCGGAAATACTTCGTACATTTGCTTCGCTGTTCCAGGTACTGCACGCCAATCTTGGCCGCCATAAGTGACTTGAGACACCTTTTGACCAGCTCCAAAACAATCGTAGACAGTACAACCACGAAAGCCTATCCCTCTCAGCTTTGTGTGAACACCACACCGGAAGTCTGCCTGTAAGTTACTACAGGGCTTGCCTGCGTCTTTATTGATGGCAAAATCAGAGGAAGCAGCAAAAGGCAATGCCACACAGCACAAGCCAAAGCAGCTTTCACAGTCACCTTGAAGATGACGGCGACTTTTATCGTCAGTTGATTGTATGTGTTCTTGATGCGTAGCCATAAATGATCCTCCTGGAAAAAAACACGATTCTCTCGCGTGTGGCGAATAGAATCGTGCTACTTTTAATTGAAGGCGATTTGAGATTCGATCAGGTAATTCCCAAAGACTTCGGCAAAGGCTTCTGCTGTATTATAGCCTTCTTCCAAGGTGTTGTTCGTACCACCGAATTCCAAAAGCAGGGCTCCCCCGGAAATGGACTGATTGTACACCCCGTTCCCTTGATTTGAACCTTTCAGGATAATCCCCCGCGACAAACCGGGATAAGAGGCTTCCAGACGGGCGTGCAACTCTTCCGCCAGCTTTTTGTTCGCCAGATGGTTCGGATTCGCTGTTCCGATTACAAACAGCATCCGGGAATAGGTTTTGCCATTGATCGTGATCGCTACCTTGCTGCGTGGCTCATCACTGTCCCGATGAATATCGAAAATGTACTGCAAGTGCGGACTGGTTGCAGCCGCTGCCGCTACAGCCTTGTACGATTCGGAATAAGACATCGAGTAGCTTTTATTTTGTTCCCTCAATCTCTGAGCGAAATCGTCCTGGCTCGCCAATGCCGAAATGCCTCTTGTTTGCAACAGCTCGCCCAGCCTTTTCCCCACAAGCGTGATGTTGATCTCAGGATCATCTACCGAGCTACCTTGTTGGTTCCGCGCTACATTTCGCCAAGACTCACGGTTATGGGTGTGATAGATATACACTTTCTCGTTTCCAATCATCCCACTGTTGTACTCGTACGTTGCTCCTGTCGGTGGCAAAGTACCAGCTGGTTGAATCTTCTCTACGATCCACCCTGCGATATAGGCGGTCGAATTGTCTGCCAGCCTGATGATGTACCAGTCTCCTACTGTTTGCACAACCGGGAATACTTGTCCGGGTTGAACGTTTCCGATGATGGCATGATCGGTTGAGGGACCGTTGCGGATGTTAGAATCAGGATTTTTGACGCGAACCTGTAGTTCTTGTACAGAGGGAGGCGTTGTTGTTGGCAAAGTCGCTGGTACCCCTGGTGTTGAACTCGGCAGTTGTGGAGCTGTCCCAGTCTGTTCCATTGGTTTAAAAATATAGGCATAGGTACCGTTGAAGTTGATGGTATACCAACCATTTGCATATCCGTAATAATTGATTGTCATCCCGCCATGGATTTCACCAATGACGGTACCAAGAATATCTGGCTGCGCATAAACTTCATAGCCTTCCGTCAATACGATTGTCCCTTGTTCGAATCCACTTCCTGTATTGGATGGGAGTACTGGAGGGGGCGGTGCTGGAATTGTTGTCGGATCTGGGATTTGTGCTGGTACCTGGGGTGGTTTTGACGCTGGTGCCGTTGTCTCCGTCAAGTAACTGGCTTTCACCCAGCCGTTCTTTTGATCAGACAGCTTAATTTGTGCCCATTCCCCTTGCTTTCTCGTTTGCAAAAACACACCGTTTTTGTCGATGATCTGCAAAATTTGTGCAGTGGCATTTGGTTCTGCCCGAACATTCAGCATGTCCACATTACTTTTGACATATTTGATCTGTGGAACTTCTATCATCTTCACATACTTATTATTGACCCATCCGGTATTGCCGTTCGGCAGCTTTACCTGAGTCCAATCTTTTTGCTGCTTGGTGATTGGCAACCGGGTCGCTTTTTTGAGTGTTGCGACGATCTGGGTAGTCGTACCTGGCTCGCTTCGAATATTTAACTGATCGACCGCCACGTCTACATGGGTGGCCGCTCGCGCAATGGACAGAGGCATCAGCAAAATCAAGAAGAAAACAGCTAGCAAGCTGACATTTACTCGTAAAAGCAAGTTCCTCGTTCCCCTCTGTTTTTTTCGTATTTTTGGAAAATCCAGCTAATAGAAAGAACTTCTCGATTCGTCCGCATATTCCTTCATGTTTTGACATCTTTTGCTCTCAAAACAGCAATATCGTCACGATCATTCTATCTCCTGAAAATAGTGACGTATTTGCTAGAAAAAAGTTACAGAAAAAAGGATGAAGCAAAAAGCTTCACCCTTTTTCTTTCGACTCTATTTCCTTCCTACCATTTCGCTGCCCAAGCTTCTATCTCCACTTTGAGCGAAGGGACAGCCAATGCCGGGACGTAAGACATGGTCATCGCTGGCGGTGTCCCCCCGTGGAACTTCTCCCACACCTGATTAAAATGCTTCCAATCCATTTCCTCGGTTGCCCATATATTGATTTTGATGATATGGTCCGCAGTTACTGACTCACTTTTAAAATTGCGCAGTATGTTCTGTAGCGTGTTTTCTACTTGTTCTTTCATATCTGTCGGTAACTCTCCGTGAAGGTCCATTCCTACTTGCCCAGAAAGCACGAGCAAATCGGCTCCTTTTGGAATGACCGTCAGATGTGTATAGGGTCCCATAGGCGGAGCAACTGTACTAGGATTTTTGCGCTGAACCTTGGACCTCACTTGATCGGTTTGCTCTTCTTTCACGATTGCCAGTGTTTGATGATCTTCCCACCGACCATTGATTTTCACGTTTTTCTTGGCAATCCCTTCCTTGTGAAAACCAGCTTTTAGCAGCACCTTGATCGAGCCTATATTATGCGGCATCACGCCTGCTTCCAAACGGTGAAGACCTAATGTATCGAAGGCATAGTCAACGACGAGCTTTACGGCTTCGGTCATGTAGCCTTTTCCATTATGCTCTTTGTCCAGGAAGTAGCCGATCCAGCAGCTTTGCAGATTCTCTCTTACGACCTCTGAAAGGATGACTTCCCCAATGATTTCATCCTGTCCTTTTTTCGCAATGACAAAGACGTACCCTCTATCTTCTTCTTTTAAAGCCATCGAGCTCTTGATCCTGACGATTTGCCCCTCCAGCGTGTAAAACGCCTCTTCTCTCGTCCCTGTGAAGTTTTGAAAAAAGTCTCTGTTTCTCACTTCAAGCTCCAAGAGGCTCTGTGCATCCGATTCCTGTACCAGTCTTACGTAAATGTTCTCTCCGATTCCTTGCATACAATCCATCTCCCTTTTTCGAAATAAAAAAACACCACAGGAAATCCTGCGGTGCTCAAAAAAGAAAACCACAGGAAGCGACCTGTGGCGTTTTTCCACTGTATCCTGATGAGTCCCACTACATCAAAGGATGGTCGCTATATCCGTTTTTGGACATACTTCTCCCGTGATTTCGCCAGATCAAAGAAAACAGCGGTGGAGTATCCGATTCCTTTTGGCAAAGACAGTAATGATCTTTTTTTCATGTGGATACCCTCCTTTCCGCTGTTTTTATGTGCATACAATTTCGATATAGAGACGGTCGTAGCAACAACCGTTACATTATTATCCATAAACTACTCCACAAGTATAGCGACAAATGACATTCGTGGCAACAGCATTAATGTCTCTTTTTGCCGTTTCGCCAAATTGAAATATTGCACATAGTCCCCCAAACCGGAAAACCTCCTCTCGCATACCTTATCCCGTCCATAGCCTTTGATAAAATTCGCCGTCTTACTCCACCGAAGAGGAATAGATTCATTTTTTTGTGGAACAATGAAAAGGAGAGAAGATTGTCATCATTCATAATCCGATTGCAAGAAAGAAGGGAGCTACCTTTATGACGATTCAACGTTTTGTTCGGGAGTCGCGTACGTTCAAAGCAAGCCATGTGCTGCCTCCGGATACGAACAATCACAATACGCTGTTCGGCGGCAGGCTGATGGCGCATATCGACGATGTTGCTGCGATCTCTGCCATGAAGCATGCACGTGGGCCAGTCGTGACAGCCTCCACAGATTCCGTCGACTTTTTGCAGCCGATCCGGGTGGACAATGAGGTTGCACTCGAAGCCTTCGTCACATGGACGCATAACACGTCGATGGAGGTTTTTGTTAAAATTGTTGCGGAGGATTTGCTAACGGGCGTTCGATGCGTCTGTGCCACATCATTTCTCTCATTTGTAGCGATTGGCGAGGATGGGCGGCCTACCCCTGTGCCCAAGATCGTGCCGGAGACGGAAGAGGAAGTATTCCTGCACAATGGTGCTGACGAGCGAGCTGCTGCACGAAAAATCAGGCGCAAGGATAACAAGCATCTCGCGGATATGCTCGGAACAAGACGTCCGTGGGAGCCTTTACTGAACACCCCGTAACGCCAAAAAGTCCCCTTACCTTTTACAGGCAGGGGACTTTTTGCTGTAGCTTCATACCTTCAGCCAACAGCTTTTTAGACAACGCACAAACGATAGTGTAGAAAATCATCCGGTGTTTCCGACTCCATGTCATAGTGCTCGAATCCATTTTTCAGCAACACTTTTTGCGAGGAGATGTTATCCGGTGTTGTTTTCGCACAGATCATTCTGACATTCAAGTGGGGAACATGCCCCTCTAAAAAGACCTTCAGTGCCTGCGAAGCTACGCCTTTACCAGCGGTATCTTCCCCGACTCGATAGCCGAGATGTCCAATTCCTTCGTCTTTTTCGATGTCTACCAAATTAATTCTTCCCAAGATGTCACCTTGGCTGTTTTTGATGAGGCCAAAAAACGAGATTCCTTGCGCCTGCTCGTCGAGCAAGGCTTGCAGACCTCGTAAAAAATGGTCATATTGGTAGTAAGCGTCTCCCCGACTGGGAACCGATTTTTCAAAAAAGGCGCGATTGCGCACTTCAAATTGAAATAGGCTGGCTGCATCTTGTATGCTTAATTTTTCGATCGTAATCATCATTCGAAAGCAATCCTTTCTTGAATCGAGGTAGATTTATTATGGCTGTCGCTTATTTAGAAGAAGGTACGTTTATCGCCTTTATTGCCTTTACGATATTTTTCCTGGTCGCTTACAAGCTCGATCAGATTTCGTTTGTCTCGTTCATTGTCTCCTTGGCGGTCACAGCTTGCGTTCAC
The DNA here is from genome assembly GCF_000282075.1 of Brevibacillus sp. BC25. NCBI lineage: Bacteria > Bacillati > Bacillota > Bacilli > Caryophanales > Paenibacillaceae > Brevibacillus > Brevibacillus sp. BC25. Next base: position 99,941 of record NZ_AKIX01000130.1, on the reverse strand, counting down.
GCTGCCTTCTATGTGTTAATTGTAAAATATTGGCCATTTTTTTAATAGCACAAAAAAAGGCGCAGGATTATCACCCGCGCCTGTACGTTTATCCACTCATAGCTTCGCTTCATAGGCCGCAAGTAATTGAGCCGCCTGCTTGTTGTACTGGTTGACCAAGCCTTGAATGGCTTTCTGCCACTCAGCTTGTGGGAGCGGCACTGGCAGTTGATTGGCCGGCTTGCCGTTCACGATTAGTGCTGTTGTGAGCATTTGCTGTTGTGCGTCACTGAGTGAAGTCGTCGTTAACACCTTTGGCTTGAGCACTTTTTTTCCTTTCAGGGAACGCATGAGCTCTGTCATCAAGATGTGCTGATACTCCGCGTATAAATTCATCGTCATGTAGTAGCTCATTCCCTCTCGCACCGGCACAATTCCCCGCTTCTGTGCCCACTCCAACACCTGTGGCGTCGTCATCGCTTGACTTGTTTTGCCTGTCGCCATGACATAAGCCACTCGGAACATATCTTCGTCGCTCATGACAGAACGATTCTCATCGGCTTTAACGATACCCTTGGACACCAGTTCTGAAAGTACCGCCTGCTTACCTGCATCCTTCGGCAGATTTAAATAAAGCGCCAGATTGGCAAAAAAATGGCTCTCGCTGTTGCCACCAGCTGGCCAGCTATACGGTTTGCCGAAATCGATCAGCTCAAGCGGGCGTTGTCGCATCGTATCCGAGTAGGCCGAAAACGATTGGAAAGTGATCGGACTATAGGAGACCACTGGTTTTTTCGTCAGGAATCTTGTCGCAAACTGCTCTTGCCCACCTTGAATGAGATAACCGAACTGGTCTTTGGTTGTGAATACATAAGGCGTCTGATCGTCTGCCTTACTCCACACTTGTGGGAATACTTTGCTTCTTGGCAAAATCGCCTCATATTTGGCCGCTGTCAGCACCTTTCCTTCCAGCGACATAAGGCCGTACAATCCCGTCTTCTTGTCCTGATAGGCAATGGCACCCGTCTTAAGATCATATAAGTGCATGTACTTCATGGACTGATAATCGCCCGTGCTTAGGCGGAGCAACTGGGGTGAATAGACATCCCATCCTGTACTTGACTGAATCAATACCCGATCAAAATTAGATTCCGTGTGAAAACCTTTCACGCTAGTGAGCTTGCTTGCGAGCTGGTTCCCTTCTTGCGCCCATACATCCAATGTGCCGTCCAACCGTGCTGTCATCGCGATCTTTTGATTTTGTACAATCGTTTCGTTTGCATCCCGATACACAAAATCGCTCAAGACCTGGAGCTGCCCGCCATCGACCTTAATCATCGCCATTCCGACATTCTCCGCTCTCACACCCATCGTGTATACGGAATCAGCTGCTTTGATCAAGGTAAGAGGCGGTCTATCGTTGCCTGACTTCCACATCGCGACTTTGATCTCCGTAGTCAACAGCTTGCCATCATGGGTATAAAGATCCGCCCAATCGTGATCTATTGCAACGATAAGATTGGTATCGGAATCCATGTAGACAGATCGGTAGAGCTTGCTGATCGGTTGGTTCGTCTTGCGGTCCACGATCATAACGCCTTTTCCCGGCTCATACTTTTTCGTCAAATCATCGGACAACGGTATTGGATTTCCGGTTTCTACCGGTTTCCCGACGGAGTTGTATCGCAGCACCTTTCCATCCGGCTCAGTCACCAGCACCTGACTCGATGCTTCCTCATAGCGAATGACTCGATTCTCAACAGGAGCCAAAACCAAGCCTTCATTTTCAGAATAAAGTCCGATTTTGTTTCCGTCCTTGATGCTAAGCATGCTGTAGCTGCCCAATGTCACATACGAGTCGAACCAAAACTCAGGCTCCTTGACTTCTTTATCCCAGCCTGGGAGGATTGCTTTTTTCCCGTCGCTGCGGACGAGCAAGCGTGCGGCTGGAGGACCTTCTACCGAAGAATAAGTGAACGGTATGACCGTTCCTCCCCCAACCTGGACGACTCCGTACAGATTAGACTTAGGGTCCTGTCCCAACACATAGCTGCCATGCAAAAACTGGGCACCTTTTTTCAATGGATGTGACGTACCTTTGGATCTAGAATGATAAGTAATGACATCTCCAGAAACCGTGTAGTACACATCCGTATTTTGCTCGATCGCCACTTCTTTATATATGGGCTCTGCTAGCATCCGTCCGTCCTTCCACAGCCCTTGTCCTTTGGGCCCAATCACCTGAAAGTATCCGTTATTCCAAATATAAATCGAGGTGTATTTGGGCTCGAGTACATACTTGCCATTGCGATCAATCAAGCCTTCTTTTCCACCGGATCGCACCTTGAGATATGCAGTGTCAGGACCGCCTTCGTTTGGAATCAGTTCTGCTTTTGGCAGCGCGAACAGCTTTTTGCCGGAAGCAGGATCGTACATGATGAGCTCTTTTGGAGTAGTCGCGACGAAATAACGCACATTTTCCGCCTCTTTATTTTCCGTCTGATCAGGAGCAACGAGTTCAACCATCGACAGCTTGCCTGCAACTGGTGGAATCAGCACCTTTCCATCTACATGGAGCACCATGGATGATTTCCCCAAGAACATAATCGCCATCCCCTGCTCTTTGGACAAATAATAAGGATGCGCCCCAGCAAACTTCAAGGTCGACAGCTTGTGCGTCTTCAAATCGATATATTGGAACCAGCCGCCTTTTTGAACAATGGCGATATTTTTGGAATCGGGAATGTCGACATTATCCCAAATCGCGGGAGTTATTTCTTTCCCTGTCCGCGCGTCGAGAATTCCTTTTTTACCGCCCTTTGTTACGATCATGTTTTTGGAAGTTAGCTCAAAATCATCATAAATGGCCTGGGTGACCAGCTTGTTACCGTCCGTAAAACCGATCTTGTAGTCTGTTATATACGGCTGAATCTGGGAAAACGTAGCCGCATGGACAGAAGAAGTCCACGCACTTACCCCGAGTATGAGCGCGGTAACCAGACTCACGGTTTTTGTTTTTATGTTCATTGGTGATTAGCCTCCCTTGGCAAACATTCCCTTCCTTTGACGCTTCGTGGGGTGAAATAGTTTCGTTGCACTTTTTCAAACAACTGGAACCTTTTCTTTCAATCAACTCGCTTTTAAGCGTGCTATAATTGTTCACACCGACGCAGTATAATCATCGTATACGGATGGGAGTGCTTATAAGAGCACTTGGAAAGGATGTTCCCATGAATTTCTTTGCTGCCGCCTTGCAAAAGCCGGATGTAAGACGATTTGGGATTTTGGCGTTATTTTGTTTGTTGCTTTACTCCTTGGGAAGTATGCTGAACATGGTTTTGCTAACCTTTTTAGTTACCTATTTAATGAATCGGCTGCATCACTACCTCACGCGACTCGCTCACAAAGTCGTGCCGATCCATCCCAAGCTGATTCTCATTTTTCTCTATATGTTGCTAACGTTCTTTCTCATTGTGGGTGGGATGAAAGCCATTCCGGCGCTTATTCACCAAACCGGACAATTGTTCCATGTCATCGAGCAAGTGTACCACCAAAATCAGCACAATGAGTTTGCCCCTTATCTGATGTCTGTTGTTGGGAAGCTAGATATGAAGGGCATCGTTCAAGGCAGTCTTGATTTTCTCGCAGTGGTCAGAAACGTTGGGTTCAATGTCTTTCTGGCGATTATTTTGAGCCTGTTTTTCCTACTCGGCAAAGACAATGTCGTTACGTTTACCGCTCAATTTCGCACGAGCAAATTATCCTGGCTATATAACGAAATCGCCTACTTCAGTCAAAAATTCATCCTGACCTTTGGAAAAGTAATCGAAACACAGCTGTTAATCGCCTTATTCAATACAACCTTCACCGTCATCGGCCTATGGATCATGGGCTTTCCGAATCTTTTGGGACTCGCGATCATGGTCTTCATACTGGGGCTCATTCCGGTTGCAGGTGTCGCCATTTCATTGATTCCGCTCAGTGCCATCGCCTTCAGTGTCGGTGGTATCGCAACTGTCGTCTATTTGCTCATTTTTATCATGGTGATTCACGCGCTTGAGGCATATGTGTTGAATCCTCGCTTGATGGCAACGAAGACTCACTTGCCGATTTTCTACACGTTTATCGTTCTGATCTTTTCCGAACATTTCTTTGGAGTATGGGGACTGATTGTTGGAATTCCGTCCTTTGTTTTCTTGCTGGACATCTTAGAAGTGAAGAAAATGGAACAACCCCCTACCAAAAATAGATCCGTTCCAAAGGATGTACGAGATGTACAAGTCAACACGTGACATGATGGACATAGAGAAGGAGCCCCTCGTGAAAAGGGCTCCTTTTTACTTCTACTTGCCTTCAAACCATTTGATCAAAGCTTGCGTGCCACTATCTGCCTCGCCATTTGCTGCCAATTCTTCATAGAGCGATTTGGAGAGCGCGAGTCCTGGTGTCATTAGCCCCATTTCCTCCGCTGCTTCCAATGCGATTCCCATGTCCTTGATAAAATGTTTAACGTAAAAGCCAGGTGCGAAGTTGCCCGCGATCATGCGCGGTGCCAGATTCGACAGCGACCAGCTGCCTGCGGCACCCGCTGCAATGCTCGTCAGCACTTTCTCTGGGTCCAGACCTGCTTTTTTCGCATACGCAATCGCTTCACACACACCAATCATGTTCGTGGCAATACAAATTTGGTTGCACATTTTGGTATGCTGACCTGCACCTGGTCCACCCTGCAAGACGACGTTTGTCCCCATGATCGTAAACACAGGCTCCATCGCATCAAATACTTCCTGATCGCCTCCGACCATGATGGTCAGGCGCGCTTCCCGCGCTCCCACATCTCCACCGGAGACAGGCGCATCCAGGGAATACAGCTCATGCTTTTTGGCTTCCTCATAAATATGTTTCGCCAGCGACGGCTTCGATGTCGTCATATCGATCAAATAAGTGCCTGGCTTCGCATTTGCCACAATTCCGTCCGCGCCGAGATACACTTCCTCGACATCAGATGGGTAGCCGACCATTGTGATGATCACGTTTGCCTCTTTTGCCAGCTCACTGACATGTTCCTTCCAAATCGCACCTGCTGCCAGCAAATCTGCCGCTTTTTCCTTTGTACGCGTGTACACCAGCACTGTATATCCTGCTTGCAGAAAATGGTTTGCCATGCTTTTCCCCATGACACCCGTTCCTACAAATCCAATGATTCTTTCACTTACAGGCAAAGTCATGTGAACCACTCCTTCGTTTCTCTCTTTCCTATTATCTCGACAATTGTACTTCTCGAATCTATCCGAATATTCCTGCTACACGTCTTCTGTGTTTAACTGGGAAAAAGGACATATGTCCTTTTTTTTCGCGCGCAAATGCCTTTTACTAGAGAGGGTATAACCTGCAAGCAAACTAGCAGGAGGCATGTTACATGAAAGAACTTCACGACCGTACACTTTTGCATGCGCTGGTACAAAATAGTCCCTTGCCCGATATTTTTGATGTCATTACCCTCCATGAAATGCGCCTGTATCAGGCTGAAAAGGGTGACATCCTCTGTTCGAAGGGCGATCAGCTTCACCATATGTACTTCATTCTGAAGGGAAAAATCAAAATTTTCACGACGCTCCCTAACGGAAAATCTTTGCTGCTACGCTTTAACAATCCACTCGCGATTATCGGAGACGTCGAGTATGTCACACAATGCGAGGTCCGCAATACGGTTGAGTTTGTCCATCGAAGTCTCGTGGTCAGTCTCCCCTTTCACGTTTTGCAGGAAAACTACCAGAACCACCCACCTTTTTTGCAATTCATTCTACATAAAATCAGTCACAAGCTGCAAACATCATCGAACTCAACCAGCCTGAACCTGTTGTATCCCGTTGAAAATCGCTTTGCCAGCTATTTGCTCTCCACGTTGTCCAACGATACGGGATCGACCGCTTCCGAGGAGCTAAAGACGGCGAAGCTGACGGAGGTTGCCGAGTTGTTGGGTACCAGCTACCGACATTTGAATCGGGTCATCCGTGATCGAACGCAAAAAAAGCGCACTGATTATCAAGGATCGAGAAAAAATCAGTGAGCTTGCGAGCGGAAACATCTATGAGTAATCAACCAGATAGGAGGTCATATTGTGCAAGGCATTCTCTTTTCGTTACTCGCTGGCGTTTTTATTTGTCTGCAAAGCGTGTTCAATGCGCAGGCTAGTACAAAGCTCGGACTGTGGCAAACCAATGCGATTGTTCACGCCGTAGGTTTTCTTGTATCGTTCGCGATCTTTCTTTACGTTCGTGATGGCGATTGGAAAAGCATCGGGGAAGTGAACAAGGTGTATTTGCTAGGAGGCGTTTTCGGAGCGATCATCGTTTTTAGTGTGATGAAAGGCATTACCGCCATCGGCCCTGCTTACGCCGTATCGATTCTGCTCATCTCACAATTGCTCGTCGCTCTCCTCATTGATTCTCTCGGCCTGTTCGGCGTGCAAAAGGTTCCGATCACCTTGAACAAAATCATCGGAATCGGCATCATGATCGCAGGCGTAGTCGTTTTCAAACTCAAATAAAAAAGGAGGGCATGATCGCCCTCCTCTACAGAATCAATTGCTCCGGATTCAGCTCCAGTAGCGCCTCATGCACAAACCTTCCGTCTTTTCGAATGAGTACATCGTCAAACCAGATTTCGCCGCCACCATATTCCGGACGCTGAATGCAGATCAAGTCCCAATGAATCGCGCTGCGGTTGCCGTTATCCGCCTGATCATAGGCACGGCCCGGTGTGAGATGGAAGCTACCCGCGATTTTTTCATCAAACAAAGTATCGCCCATCGGGTGCAAAATGTACGGGTTAAACGCAATGGCGAATTCACCGATGTAGCGTGCACCTTCATCCGTGTCTAATATTTCCATGAGCTTGTCTGTATGGTTAGCGTAGGCCTCGACAATCTTTCCTTCCCGAAAAGTAAACCGGACGTTTTCAAACGTCGTGCCTTTGAAATTGCTGGGCGTATTGTAGCTGATCGTCCCGTGAATCGAGTCGCGCACGGGAGAGGTATACACTTCGCCATCGGGAATGTTTCGTTTGCCTACCGCTGTCCGCGTCCCAATCCCTTTGATCGAAAACGTCAGGTCTGTCCCCGGTCCGACGATGCGCACCTTGTCCGTTTTGTCCATGAGGTCGTACAACGGCTGGCACGCTTCAGCCATTTTCCGATAATCGAGTGAACATACGTTGAAATAAAAATCTTCAAACGCTTCTGTCGTCATGTTGGCCTTTTGAGCAAGGGCCGAGGTCGGGTAATTAATGCGCAGTCCTGTAACTTGATTGTCGATATGATGGAAAATGGAATTATACGCTTCTGCGTACAGACGGTACTTCTCCTGCGGAACATCCTTCATCTCACTGTCATTTGTCTCGCCATGAATTCCGATATAGCCTTGCATGCCAAACCACATGTCCTTTTCCCACTGAACGGTCTGGGCAAGCTGCTCTTCCGTTAGCCCTTTCAACCATTCCCGCTGGACCTTCGGCCGGACAAAGCGCAGGTGAGGATACGCTCCCTTCGCATACAGGCGCTTCACCAATTCCATTGCCAGCGCTTCTCCTTCATCCACGACCATGATCATAATATGCTGTTTGGCTTGCACATCCAGGCTGTACGAAATTAAGTTGTCGGCTATTTTTCCTAGTCTTTCATCTCTCATCCGTCACGCGTCCTTTCCAGATTATCATTACCCTTCCAGCATAGCGTGCGTTTGTCAGAGGAATATCATCGAAAAAAACTTGATCCCACTGTTGTGGTCGGGAGAAGCCCTGCCACATGTTTTCCAGTCGCCTATATCCTCTCTTCGTTCGGGCGGTCTCCTTCCAAACATGTGACAGTGCTTCCGGACAGCAGTAAATTCCTTCGTGTTATTAAAACGTTTTGCAAGTTAACGCAAGGAAGCTTGTGGAAGTTAATTCAGTTGAAATAGAACATCTTAGAACCACTTTCAATGAATGAACGAATAGCTACGTAGGAAGAAGCGAATTTCCAGTCCAAGCGCCTCTGGAGCCCAACCTAGCGTAGGAATAAATGGCGGGGAATTTAAGCTTCACTTATGAAATACTTCCTCGAAACTTCTACGTTTGAAGCGCTCCCGCCATTTATTCCGAAGCGGACAGTCTTACCTCCCCTTGCAGGGCGGAGGCCGAAGCGTAGACTGGAAATTCGCTTCTTCCTCCCACTACAGCTCCTGCAAAAAGTAAAAAGCGATGCTAATACACCGCTTCTCCATGATTCACTTTCCTAACCGCTTGTGCTGGACATCTTCCAAACGCTGACTGATCCTGGCGAGTACAAAGGCGATGATGACCGAGAATATCACAATGCCGTAAAATCCGGCACCGATCCCTATGCCAATTCCTCCAGCGAAAAAGATCATGGCTGCGGAGGTCAGTCCTTTTACTTTCAAGCCGTCCTTCAAGATGACGCCTGCTCCCAAAAAGCCAAGACCTGTGACAATCTGTGCAGCCAAGCGCATCGGGTCCATCATCGTTCCGTTGCCAGGCGCGCTGTATAGCTTTGTGCTGTAAATAGAAACGAGTGTGATGAGCGTGCAGGCTACCGACACATACATGTACGTTTTCAGCCCGGCAGGCTTATTTCTATGCGAGCGATCCCACCCGATAAACAAACCGAGAATCGCGCTCACCACTACCCTCACATACATTTCCAAGTCATACTGCACATACAACCATTGTAGAGTCTCCATCCTAGTCACCTTCTTATAGCGATAGAGACATGATATGTGCAGACTAGAAAAATAGACCGGCTTTTTCTAAACCTTACTTCCTTTCAATCTTCACTTCTGGCCCGACAAAGACTTCAAATAACCGTTCCCAAGGAAGCTTGATCTCCCTATCCGTTAATTCGACGATTTCGCCTTCAAACGTATTCTTGCCTCGCTTCCCAATAACCAGCGATTGATTGGCAAAGTAGTTTTCGTACCATTCTTCCGTATGTGGTGTCAGTGCATCTCTCACAAAATCATTGACTTCGTCGTAATCATCTCCGAGATTCCATTCATTCCCATTCAACTCTTTTACGAGATTGCGTGCTTCTGCCATGACTTCATTTCGGTAATGATGGTCATTTACAAACGATGACAAGAGCAGATTGATATGGGTTTTTGCCGCATCCACCGTTAAGGGCACACCGAACTGATTTCCTTTTTCCAAAAAGGCTGATCGTTGCAATGCCTGTCCCAACGCGCTTCCCATGTTATTTCCCGCCGTTCCCCATGCCGTGTAGGCGAAAAGTTCTGGCAGCTTTACTTCTTCTTGTAGTCGCTCGATCAGCTCAGGGTCAGCTTTGTTTGTAATCGTAACGTCTGTAATGGCGACCTGCTTTCCTTCCTCCAGAAGATCATTGATTTCTTCGACGAACTCATCCAGGTCTTCGCGTCTCTCTGCGTTGCTCTGTCCTTTTTTCTTCGGTGAATTAATCATTAATACGATATCTGCATCGTCTTCATCCCGAACTGGTTTGCCGCCTGCTGCGATGATATGTTTCTCGACATTTACATCAAAGGTCGTGTCTTCAAACGGCGCCGTCCACTCACTGCCGTCTATACCCGAATACTCGACTGCTACTTTTGGATGGATGCGCATTTCGTTCAAGGCGAATCGGCTCAACAAGACGGTTCCTACTTCGTCCGCTCCAGGGAAAATCGCCACACGATCCTCTACATCCAGCTCCTTTGCTTTTTTGACCAAAGTCTCCCGCTCTGCCCGGTGAAGACCATGGGGAGCAGCGTCATCCTGAGCCAGCACTAAATAATCAATGGTCCCATCCTCTACCCAATCAATCATCAAGGAGTTAATCTTGTGGTTACGTTCGCGGGCATTCAAGTAATCTTCCAGCACAGACTCAGGAATCTCCCTTTCCAGCTGATCGAGTCGATCCTTTTTTTCTATCATGCCGAGGTTGTGCACTTCATCGTATAAAATGGCCCATTCTCTGATTTGCTCATAGTACTTCAATGTTTCGGGATCAGTCGCCGTCACCGCCAGGCGTTGAATTGTATCGAAGACGTAGATCGGCTTTTTGGAATGTTTGTCTCTCAGTCTCTTAATGGCTTCGATATTTGATAGGGCATCTTCATAGGACTGTTGATCAGTACGGGACGCAACCAGTCCGCCATATGCCAGCATGCTGACAGAGATGACCGAGCCGTCCACTTTGCTTGCTTGTTTGATCAGCCAATCGCCAATTTCTTCCCCATCGCCCGGCGTCATAAAGTGACCGAGCATGTCTTCATCCGGCATAATCGCCTCCACCCCGCCTGCCCGTGCTGACATTTGCGGAAAATACGTGTTGACCGGACGATCATCAAGGGGGACAAGGGCGACTTTGGCAATTGGCTTTGGTGACGCTTTTTTCGCCGCAACTGTACTCGTCTGCGTAAATGGAACCATGCCTGTTACTAGTGCTGCCATAGCCAGTGTTGAAATGACAACGCGCAACTTTTTCATAGATCCAATCTCCTTTCAAAATGAAAAGGTTTAATCGAGGACGGCATTCGCTAGACGCAATTGTTCCTGTAATTTCGCCACGTGAATCAAACGCGGAATGGTCTTGTCGTGAAAGGCAATGGCCGCTGCTGTACCTGCTGCTTGCCCTGTAGCCATACAGCTCGGGGTAAGCCTGGTCGTAGCCAGCGCCTCATGTGTCGTAGAGATACAACGCCCCGCCGCAAGCAAGTTGTCGATGGATTGAGCGATTAGACAGCGATACGGAATGTCATAAGCGCCCTCCCCTTCAATATCTGCAGCCACTACGCCTTTGCCAGAAGGATCGTGAATGTCAACCGGATAGCCGCTTCGTGCAATGACATCCGGAACACGCCTGCCCGCGACCACGTCTTCGATCGTCAAGCTGTACTCCCCGACGATTCTGCGCGTCTCACGGATGCCAATTTGCGTTCCGACTGCGGAGACGGACGCTTTCGCAAAACCGGGGACTCTGTTTTTCAAAAATTCAGACATCAACAACACTTGACGTCTCCCTTCTTCCTCCGCTTCCGTCAAATCCTCGACATCTGTTCCATCCAGCCCCTGCACCCGCGTGCAATTGATCAGAACTTCATCGCTCTCGGGACCTGTGAAAAACAGAACTTGATCCCGATTAATCGGAACACCTGACACCTTCCAATGCGTATAAAAGCCTTGGACACCCGTCAGTGGAATGGACGGCAACTGTGCAAACGGCGTCTTGTGATAAAACTCATCTGGATGGTCAAGCATGTACTGCTTCACCTGCTCCAGATCGACTCCGCGCATGCGAAACTTCATGGTCATCGGCTGTGTCAGCCCATCTGCATCTCGCCCTTTACTCGTCGGCGCTCCCGATAAATAAGCGATATCTGCATCTCCTGTCGCATCGACGAACACTTTGGCCTTGATCTCATACTTGCCTGATTTACTGGTGAGCGTAACAGAAGTAATCTCTGTCCCTTCTACATTCACCTGATCGACAAAGCTATGGACAAACAGCTTGACGCCCGCTTCCTTGAGCATTTCCACAGCTACCAGCTTGTAAATTTCCGGATGATACGGCGTGACTGTACTGACGAATCCTACCGTATCCTGCAAATGTCCAGGCGATCCCCCCTTTTCTTGCAAGCGGTCGACGATTTCCTGTGCAATTCCTTTGATGACTTGCTCGCCTTTCTCCGTATGAAACGTCATCCACGGATAAACGAGCGCAATCGTCGACATCCCTCCGAGAAAGCCGTAACGCTCGATCAGGATCGTTTTGGCTCCCAATCGTCCGCTGGCGAGAGCGGCACTAATTCCTGCCGGTCCCCCGCCTACCACGACTACATCTGCTTCCACTACTCGATCCATCTGCACTCACTCCTTGTTGAACTTGAACTTCCTTTACATCCATGCTTCCTCTAGTCTTTGAGGCCTGTCATCGATACACCCTCGATAAACTGCTTCTGGGCGAAAAAGAACACGATCAAAAGCGGCAAGGTCGCCATGACGGACGCACTCATCAGATGATGCCAAGCTGTCCCTACTTCATCGGTAAACAAGGACAAAGCGAGTGGCAGCGTCATCAGCTCTCTGTCGTTGATGAAAATGAGCGGATCGTAAAACTCGTTCCAGCTCGTCAAAAACGTAAAAATCGTCAGCGTAGCGATGGCTGGCTTCGCCAGTGGCAGCATGATGCTCCAGTAAATCCGCCAACGCGAGCAGCCATCAATCATCGCCGCCTCCTCCAGTTCTTTTGGAATCCCGAGGAAAAACTGGCGCATGACGAACACACCAAAAATTCCGCCTGCCCCGAAAATGGGAAGCACGATCAGAGGCACATGCGTATTGATAAACCCAAGCATGCGCATGAACAAAAACATCGGAATCGACGTCACTTCATGCGGGATCATCATTGTCGACAACAGCACCAGAAAGACGATATTGCGTCCACGAAACGGAATGCGGGCAAACGCATAGCCCGCAATCGAGGCAAATAATACCGTTCCAACCGTGACCAGAATCGCAATGTACAGGCTGTTCCAATAGAACAAATGAAACGGCGTATTCGCCAAAACCTCCGTGTAGTTCTCTAAACGGATCGACGAAGGGATAAACTCTGGCGGAAAGACGAATATTTTGGCCGGCTCTTTTAACGATGTAGAAAGCATCCACAAAAAAGGCACCAGCATCAGAAGGGAGATCGCTCCTAACGCTACATAGTGACCGCCAATTCCCAATAACTTGCCCGCTTGTAATCCGTGGTGATTACTCTTCATGGAACACCCACCTTTTTCTAAACTGCCACTGCAAGAGCGTAAACACTAAAATGATAAAGAACAGCACAAAGGCAAGTGCAGACGCATAGCCGAATTCAAAGTTTTTGAAGGCACGCTCCCATATGTAATAGACGAGCACCTTTGTACTGTTATCTGGCCCACCCTGGGTCATGACGTAAATCTGCCCAAACACCTTGAGCGAGCCGATGATCGTCAACAACGTAGTTAAAAAAATCGTCGGACTGATCATCGGGATCGTAATCTGAAACAATTGACGCGTCCGACTGGCTCCATCAATGCGCGCCGCCTCGTATAAGTGAACAGGCACCTGCTGTAAGGCAGCGATGAACAGAACCATGTTTAAGCCCACATTTTTCAGGACACTCGTCACGATCACCACTGGCATCGCCAGCTTTGGATTGTAAAGCCATGAGGGACCTGTAATCCCGAACATCTGCAAGATTTGATTGATAAACCCTGTGTCTGTCGCAAACAAATACTTCCACACAATCGCCCAGACAATCAGTGATGTCATGACCGGCACAAAAATGGCTGTTCGGAAAATCCCGATCCCCGGCAGCTTACGCACGAGCAGTAAGGCCAACCCCAACGCCAATACGATGTTCAGGGGGACGAGACCAGCAGAGAACGTAAAGGTATTGCCCAAGACCGTCCAAAATTCGGCATCCTGAAAGATCGCTCTGTAATTTTCCAAACCAATAAATTCGGCTTCCCCTAGTAACGGCCAATCCGTAAAGCTCATGTACAGCGCGAGCAAAAGCGGACCAAGCAACAGCACCACAAACCCGATGGCCATCGGGCTGATAAACAGCCATCCTGTCAGATTGGCTTCCCGGTTGAAGGATTTTTTCCTTGTGCCACTTGTTCTCTTGTCAGGAGAGAGCGGGACATTCAACTTGCTCTCCATACGATCCCTCCTTAGTTGTCAATCGCATTCCGCAGTGCATGGATGGAACGGCGCATTTCATCCTCTGTCCTCCCGATCGCCATCGCTCCAGCTAACAGGACACGAACCCCCGTTTCCCGCAGAGCTTCTATATCCTCCGCCACAATTTTTCGCTGTGTCGGGACGATGATCGGGATGCCTGCCTTTTCTACGATGTACCGATAGGTGAGCAGGTCGGCAAACGTAAGCCTCGTGCCATACTCACTCCCCGGAACAATCGACGCCTCCAATGCGGTCATGGGAAAATGCTTTACGGCTTCCAATCGGGACAAGTCAAACTGATCATTGATGGCAAACGTACTCGCCACCCCTTCGATTTTCAAAAGGGACGCAGGCAAATGATGGCCATAGATGGAGATGAAGTCGATTCCCAGCGAATCGAACTGCTTGATTTCCTCGGGATGGAGTTCCTCCATTGACCCGCCCGGAACAATGCCAATCGGCCCTGCGAACTGGCTGCGTATCGTTTGGAGAAAGTCCGTATATTCAGCCAGAGGACCGAACCGGTTGCCACTGGCACGATGGTACACATTGATGTGCATCTTCAAGCCATCTGCGCCTTCCTCCATCGCTGCTCTGGCCAAGGTCTCATCGTTTTGCGGGAGACTGACCATCAGCAGAAACGGCTTCTCTTCCAGTGCTTGTCGAAAACGATTCATCGTAACCCCCCTCTCAAGTCACAACGGCCTGTATCCCAGACCGTTGTGGCGAGCTTACTTTTTCAGGATCGGATTGACTTTCTCTTCCAGCGACTTCACGATATCCGCAGGCTGTGCCGTTTGGCCGAATAATTGATCAAAACCAGCCAGTATCGCAGTGTCGATTTTTTGCCAGTCCACATGGCCTGGTTGCAGGTGTGCCTTAGGCATTTCATCGATAACCGCCTGCTTGATGTGTGCAGGGTCAGGATTGCCTGGAACATTCAAAAACGGATCAGAATTCAGCACAGACAAGCGCGGCGGTACAAAGTAAGTCGAGGTCTCCTGAACACCCTGCTCACTCGCGAGGAACTTAAGGAATAGCTTGGTCTCCTCCAAATGCTTCGTTCCTTTGAAAATCGAATACCCTGCCTGACCGAGCATCGGTGCCGAGCCTTTTGAACCCGCTGGCATCGGAGCGATGTCCCACTTGAAGTCCTTGATCGTCCGCGCCTTCGAAACGTAGCTGTACACATCAAAGAACATGCCGATTTTGCCTGATTCAAAGCTGACTTGCTCACCCGCCTTCGGATGCGACCCATTTGAAAACATCATCCGTTGGAGCATGCTGAGTGTCTCCACCCCGTATTGGTCATTCCACGTGAACTGATTCATTTCTTTGTTGAACGGGCCGCTGCCATTTGACCACGAATAGGAAGACAGGATGATCCACGTTTTCCAATCGCGGAAGAAGTTGGCCCCGTAGATTTTACTCGCCCCGGTTCCGCTCGAAATCGCCTGAGACGACTTTTCGAATTCCTCCCACGTCCATTTTCCTTCTTTCGCTAGGTCGTTCGGCGATTTCAAGCCTGCCTTGTCAAACAAGTCTTTGTTGTAAAACATCACGGTAGGCGGGGTAGAAAACGGCAGTCCGTACAATTTGTCGTCTTTTTGGAACAGCTCAAGCGTCGACGGAATAAAGTCGTCCAGCTTAAAAGCAGCGTCGTTCTTTACATCCGAGACATCTTCCAAAATCCCATTTTCCATAAACTGCGGCACCATTCGCTCAGACACCCAACCGATGTCAGGTAGCTCTTGACCAGCAGCCAGCACCGTCACCTTTTGCTGGTAATCGGGGAATGGCACAGATTCCAGCTTCACTTTGATGGTCGGGTTTTGTTGCGTAAATTTTTCAGAGAGCTTCGTATACAGGTCCAGGTGGGCTTGGTTTCCCCATGTTAAAAACGTAAGCTCGACTGCTTCTTTCTTGCCCGCTGCGGAGTCACCGGGAGTCGTTGCGGTGTTGCTGCACCCAAATGTAAACGCTGTCAAAGCAGTAGACAATGCCAACAGGAATGCCTTTTTCATGGCGTACCTCCTTATCTGATTTCCCTGTCACCAGTATAAAATTGATCGAATAGTAAGATAAATCACGCGAGATTTAGATTTGGTATGAGATTTAAAGGTCTTCACTGCCTACGAGATCTCGGTAGCTCCCGGGTGTCATCCCGACTTCCTTTTTAAATACCAGCATGAAATGCTTCGCGCTCTGATACCCGACTAAGCGGGCGATATCATACACCTTTAGGCTCGTCTCGTGTAAAAGCCGCTTGGCGCGGTTCATCCTCACCTGGGTGATGTAGTCGGAGACATTTTCCCCCGTCTCGGTCTTGAACAATTGACTCAAATAAATCGGATTCAAATGAACAGACTCCGCCAGCGTCTGGAGTCTCAGATCGCCGTCCAAATGATCGTGAATGAATGCTTTTATCTTGCGAATGATTTGTCTTTCTTCTCTCTGGCTGCCGTCGATTTCTTCTTCCCGAACTTTCTTTTTGCGATCCAGCACTTGCCTGATTTTTGCGAGCGTGCTCACCAGCTCTAAACGATCTATGGGCTTCAAGAGATAGTCGGAGACTTTGTACTTCAACGCTTTCTGTGCATAGTGAAAATCACCATAGCCACTAATAATCACGATGGGCAGCTCCTCGTACATCTCCCGAATTTTCCCGATCAGCGCCAAGCCGTCGACTTCCCGCATGCGGATATCTGTCACAATCAAATCAGGCATTTCCGTGCGCATATACTGCAGGGCATCCTTTCCATTTTCCGCTTCTGCCATGACGGCAAAACCAGATGCTCCTTTTTCAATTAACGTTTTCAATCCTTCCCGAATCATTCGTTCATCTTCCACCAGCAATACCTTGTACATCTCGTGTTTCTCCCTTCTGAAAATCGAGCGGAATCTTCACCGTAATTTCTGTGCCTTGATCCGGTCTGCTCACAATCGTCAGCCTGTACTCTTCCCCGAACAATAAGGTCAGCCGCTGGGAAATGTTTCGCAATGCTGTCCCATTGTGTGCGTTTCCTGTCATCTCATGCTGCTGCATAGGCGTATGCAGACTTGCGAGCAGACAACTCAATGATTGCTCAGACATTCCCTTGCCATTGTCCCTCACGCTGATTTGCATCACACCCTCCTGACCAAGCGCCGTGAGCCATATTGTTCCTCCCCGTTCCTGATGTTCAATCCCGTGTGCAATTGCATTTTCAAGCAATGGCTGTAGCAGCAGCTTGGGGATACGCTGATCTGACAGGCTCTCTTCCACGTCCATATACACCTGAAGGCGCTCGCCCAGACGAATCTTTTGGATACGGACATAGGATTCTAACGATACGAGCTCTTGCGTCAGTGAAACGTGCCCATCCTCTCGAGCGACCGTATAGCGCATGAGTTTTCCGAGCGAAGAAACCATGTCAGACACATCGTAATTACCCGAGCGGATCGCCATCATATTAATCGATTCGAGTGTGTTGTAAATAAAATGCGGATTGATCTGGCTCTGCAAGGCCGCCAGCTCTGCCTCCCGCTCACGCAAGCTACTGAGATACACCTCATTGACAAGGCGGTTGATTTCCTCGACCATCTGATTAAATTGCTCGCTCAGCTTCCCGATCTCGTCTTGGGAATCTACAGGAACTCGTTCATGGAAGTTACCTCGCTTTACTTGCAGCATTTTTTCTTTCAATTGAACGAGGGGCTTACTGAGTGAATAGGAAAAATAAATCGCGAGCCCGCCAGCGACGAGTAAAAACATCGCCGCAATCAGCATCGTAAAACTGCGCAAGCTATTGGATTCTGCGAGCAGGATATCGAGCGGAATCAGACTGATCACCACAAGCCCCGTCTCTCTCGATTGATGATCCACGAAGAGATATCGCTGTCCCTGAATCATCATCTGATTCGCATCACCTCGATTGATCCCGTCAGTTTCTTGCAGCAAAGTACGATAGCCCGGTGAGCCTTCGCTCTCCCTCTTTTCATAAAACAGCTCGTTTCCCTCATTTACGATGATCAAGCTCCCATCCTTGGTAAAAGGCATATCGGACAAGATTTGGTCAAACATGTCCATTTTCATATCGATTTTAATGATTCCGAGCGGTACTTTCGTATATGGCTCTCGCAATAATCGAGCCACTGACACATAGCGCTCCCCAGAGGCATCCAAATAATAGCCGGGCCGATGCTGTGGAATAATGACGGCTGCCCCCTGTTCCTTGATCACGCGCGAATACCATCCCTCTTCTGCCAAATCTCCCTTGCTCTTCATGACGGATGGGTCCAGATTGGAAAAAATCATGCCATTCCCCGCGATGATTTGAATACCTTTTACTTCTGGTCGGCTATAGGAAAGACTGGATATATACAGTGTCATCTTCTCCCTTTTTTCCATGGAGAGAAAAGAAGTAGCCGACGTATTTGTCTGAATTTCTTTTAAAATGGACAGGACTTCTGGATCGTAGAGCGGCATGAGTGATAAACGCTTCATCTCCCGTATATTGCGCTCCAGGTTGCGATTGATCTGACCCACAATCTGTCCTGTGTATTCAGCCGTTCTCGATTCCGTTGAAGCCGAAAACTTGTTGTACGTGATGATTCCTTGCAAACTTAGCGGGATTGCAATCAAACAGAGAAAAAGCGTGAGAATCTTCGCCCGCAGTGTTCCTTGGAAAAAAAGCGTCGAGACTTTCCTTTTCATGATGGCCCCTTTCCATTTGTTTGAATAATCAGTATTTTATTCATCAAAAAATCCGTCAGGTCAAAATCCTGACGGTCTGTTCCTCAGTCTATTTCGATGCCCATGTAAAGACAATCGTAGAATGTATCCTCTATCAAAAATTCTCTCGTCACCGTACCGAGTTCCTTGAAGCCTAGCTTTCTGTACAAACGAATAGCAGAATCGTTGTCTGAACGGACTTTCAGATTGATTTTTCGTATCACAGCTTCTGCGTCAGCGATTTTTCCTAAACGGATGATGACCTCTTGGCCAGACCTAAGCTTGGATACCTTCATAAGAACCTCCCAGCATGGAAACTTTTCATACTATTTAAACAGAAAAACGGACGCCTGTTAACCGTCCGCTTGTAGCTTGTTCGACTTTTCCAATGTTTTAAAGTAAAGGACGGTATCATGCAAGCTGCCATCAGCCGCTCGGGCAAACCCCGTCCTGTACAGCTACCCAAATTTTCACATGTTCATGGGGCACGGAGAAACCAAAACTATGTAAGATAATCCAACATCACTTGTTTAAGGTCGATATCCGTACATACTGAAAACAAACAGCAAGCATAGATAAATAATCGCTGCGGGTACAATGGTAAGAGCAATGAAAAACCGTTTCTTCACACTGTTGGCTTTTCGAAACAGCCAAAAGTAGATGAACAGCAGGATGAGTAGAAATGGGACAAAATAAAAGCCCAGCATGAATCCCACCCAATCCGAGTTGGTTTCCCAGAACTGCTCTGGCACGGGCACCCGATGATATTCACTATATATCTGTTCTTTACGAGAGATAAATAGGTAGGATAGCACGAGGTAGTAACCGAATATAACGAACTTCAGCCAAGGCTTGATCTGTTTCGCCGCGAGTGTTATAGAAAAGATGATCCCTACGATAAACCATAATGACAAGTATTCCATCTGGATCCCTCCTACGAAGGATTATAGGGATCCGTTCTGTTGGAGATAAGTACCAACTTTTTTTGGTACCTCACCCTCACGTGATTACAAGAGTCGACAAAATTTGGAATCCTTCCTATAATAGACTTGTCAAACAACACGGTATGCGAGTATCTTTGCAATAGAAAGCTTACTACCTGTAGGAGATGGTCACGATAACGTACGCTCTTTCGTTTTTACTGTCGTTTTGTATCGTTATGGTGCTGATTCCGCCTCTGGCTAAATTGGCATTTCGCCTTGATTTTGTGGACAAGCCACGTAAAGACGTGGAAAGAAAAATTCACCGGGAGCCTATCCCATTGACAGCTAGCTACGCCATTTTTGTCGGCTTTGCTGCATCGTTTTTGCTCTTCTCGAAAGAATCGACCGGGCAAACGATCGCTGTTCTGTCAGGCTCACTACTGCTGCTAATTATCGGTACCATTGATGACTGGTACAAGACGCAAGGCAAGGATTTTTCCGCCCTGCCCAAGCTGATCGTCCAAGTATCGGCCGCCGTGATTGTCTACTTGTCGGGTATTACTTTTTCCGGCTTTTACAATCCTTTGAGTGGCGAATACATATTACTCCCGGAATGGTTGCAATTCATCCTGACCATCCTGTGGATTTTCGGAGTAACGACGGTCATCAATTTTTCGGATGGCATGGATGGATTGGCTGGAGGGCTTTCTGCAATCTCGGCAGGCACGCTCTTCGTAGTCGCTTTGGTAAAAGGACAAAGCACATCTGCGATTATGGCGATCAGTCTGGTTGGTGTTGCCTTGGCTTATCTGCGGTACAACAAGCCTCCCGCCAAAATTTTCATGGGAGATGCAGGTGCGACCTTCCTCGGCTTTATCTTGGCGGTCATCGCGTTGGATGGTGCCTTTAAGCAGGCCACTGTTCTCTCCTTGTTCATTCCGATTTTAGCACTCGGTGTGCCGATTTTTGATAATCTGTTTGTGGTGACCAAACGCTTCCTCCAAGGAAAGCCGATCTACCAAGCAGATGCCAGCCAGGTTCATTATCGCCTGCTGCGTTCTGGACTCAATCCAAAGCAGGTCGTCACCTTCCTGTGCTTGATCAGTGTTTGCTTTAGTCTGACATCCATTATCCTGCTCCTGCTCGGAGTATAGGTTATCGGTCACAATGAAAAATGCCGCTCGGGTCTAATCCCTGCGGTATTTTTTTATGAGCGGACTACGCAAAGTCTCTCTTCGCTGTCGTGGTCGTCTGAAACGTCTGGAAGCCTGTCCGTTCGTACAATGCAATCGCAGGCTCGTTGTGGGTACCTGTGACGAGATAGGGCTTCAAGCCCTTTTCCAGCGTCTGGTTCACAAAAAAACGGACAAGCTCTTTGCCATAGCCCTTGCCTTGATGCACGGGATCAACGAACACATCGTAAACCTCGCCGTGTCCTGTGATGATCAAGGACCCTACGAATACTCCCTCATGCTCGAACAAATAAATGTCCTCTCTCATCTCACCCAGCAGCCAGTTTTTCCATGCGTTCATCGTTTTCTCAGGATAGTCCGCCAAACGGTATGGCTGAAGATCGATGCCTTTGCGCACCTCATAGTAAGCGTCACTCTGCGATTGGATGTACGTATCCATATCGGACTCGGTGAATTTTCGTACGTCGAGTGTCGGCGTAGGTCCGATCACTCCTGTGTATTTCATCAGATGATGTCCCCAGATAGAAGCGAAACCTCTCTTGGCAAAGAAATCAGCACCCTGCCCGTGGTCTACCCGATAGGTAGCCATGACTGCCCTCGGCTTCTCCTCGTGCTGTTGCAGTTCCAGCCAAAGCTTATCGAACAGCCGGGAGCCGACTCCTCGCTTTCGATGGTCTGGTCTTGTATAGACGTATATTTCTGCTGTCCCGTCTTCGCCGGAGGAGTCCAAATCATATGTGCCACAGCCGATGATTTGATCATCTTCCTCCCAGATGTAAACCGTAGCTTTTTCCACGATATCAACAATCTCTTCGGTCCTCCAAAGCATGCCTTCGCCGATCATCGTCACGATCGTCTCTTTGTCAGTAGATTGTGCTTGTCGTATCATCTACGCACTCCTCCGTTCCTCCCGTTAGCTCTGTTGGACGGTTGCTGCTTCTGCTGCTTTTTCCAACTTCTTGCGATGTTGCAAGCAAGCCTCGCATCTTCTGCTTTTTCGCCCGAAAGCCGTGTAGTATTTGCTTTTTTTGCAGGATCGGCACGTAATGTACAACGAGCTCGACAAATTGTAGTTCTCTTCTGGCGTGTTTTCTTTCAAGTGTACCGTTTTGTTGTATTTGATGAGCAAATGAGCTGTGTGGATGGCATCGACCAAGGCGGAGTGTAGCCTGCCCTCCTGGATAATTCCTGCCGTGTCGATCGCTTCTTTCAGACTCATCTGTTTGCGATCAGCCAAAAGCATGCTAATTGGCGGCTGAATGTCGTTGTAATTGCGCATCCAGTTGAAGTCCAAGCCAAACCGCGCACAATGCTCGATCATCAGCCGCTTGTCGTCTTGCCCCCATGTGCACAGGAAGTATTCAGAATCGGTGCCGATCCACTCCATAAATTCTGCGAATGCCCGGCGAAACGGGATAAAGGTTGGCATGTTCTCTTTATCGAGACCGATGAATTTGCGCGTTCTCTCTGTGATTCTGCGCTCAATGGCTGGAAAGGTGTAGCGCTGAAATGTGTCAACCTCCACGCCATTTTTTCCGGGTACGACTTTTGCTGCCCCGATCTCAATAATTTCCGGGATCTTGTCTTTCTGATAAGTCAGTGTCGTTTCAAGGTCAAAAACAATGATCTGCAAGCGTAATCACATCCTGTATGTATTGTCTCTATTATGGCTTGGATTGGGCATAGAAAGCAAAACAAAGACAAAAGCGGCTGCCTGATTGAAACGAAAAAGGATAAGAACCCAACGGATTCCTATCCTTGTTTATCTATTTAGCTTGATGATTTTGTGGATTCCCTCGTCAACTGACGTAATCCGTAGCTCATCCTCACGATTTGCCCGTCTTCATCCCGGAAAAACTCAATCCAAGGGATGGAATCTCTTTTTTGAAAAACGAAGCTGTCTTTTTGTACTGGTATCAGTGGATACGAGAGACCATCCACCGCAAGGAATAGCTTGCCTTCACTTTTGGCTATCGATGCACTTACCCATTCCTGCGAAGAGTAGCGACCCTCGTACAATGACAACTGCTCATCTTTGACCTCGTATGGTTCATAGGCATAGACCGGTGCTCCAGCCGGCCTTGCAAAATAACTGTTCAAAAAGCCGAGGACCAACTCTCGGACACTCACTCCATCGAGATTGACCAGAATCACGCCCGTAATCCCTTGATTCGGAACCGAAAAAATGTGCGAGCTGATTCCCTTCAGCGATCCGCCATGCTCTACCAGTAAGCCATCTGGATCTGGAAAGGCAGGAGAGACCATCAGACCATAGCCGTAGGAACGGTGTCCGTCCACACGAGCAAAGGGAGTGAGCATCTCCCGAACGCTGTCGGCAGACAGAATCGATGTCGGGTTTCTCGTTGCCCCCAAACGAAAGACTTCCAAATAGGCGAGTAGATCACTCACAGTCGATTTGAGGAAACCGGCTGCTCGCATCGCCGGGGCATCGTGCCAGATGGGTGCTGCAATGATTTGGTTTTCGTCCTCGATTTTTTTGTTGGTATACAAAATCGTGACATCATCCTTGTCAGCCAAATCATCCACGGAGAAAACGGTTCTGTCCATACCCAGTGGCTGCAAAATATGCGTCGCTACGTAGTTTTCATACGTCTGGTTGCTGACCCGTTCAATGATCGCCCCCAAAAGCCCATACGCATCGTTGTTGTAGCTAAAGGCACCCCCTGGCTCTGAGAGCGGTTTCCCTTCGAATCCAGCAATGGCTTTCATGACTTCTTCGTACGTATCCAGATAAGGCACTGTCTTCAGTTCTTCCTCGGCCTTAGTGCCAATGACAGCAGGATCATTCTCCATACTCCGCCTCATTGCGCCGTCCAAGTAAGGCATGGGCGCTATTCCAGGCGTATGTGTCATGAAGTGATGAATCGTCATGCGTGCAGTCAGCTCGTGGTCGCCAGCCCGAAATTCAGGCAAATATTTCACGACCGGATCGTGGACAGACAACTTGCCTGCCTCCTGCAGCTGCATAATTGCGACGCAAGTAAACGATTTGGTGATGGATGCGATGCCAAAAACGGTGTCTCGGGAAAGTGGCAGTTGCTTTTCTCTGTCACGAAAACCGAACGTCCCCTCGTACAAAAGCTCACCATCACGTGCAACAGCAATAGCGGCGCCCGGAGCCTTTGCCTCGTCCAACAGCTGCTGTGCATACGCCTCGAACTGTTCCTTCCATGCCGTCATTTTCATCAACTCCCCATCGCTTGCTCATAAATCGCTTTTGCAACACGGGCGATAGTTAGCTCTGCGGCTTCTTTGTCAATAACATCGCGTGATAGTGCCGTGATCGCTATCATTCCTTTTCCTTCGGGCAAATAAATGATGCCAGCGTCATTGACGACTGCATTGACGGTCCCTGTCTTATGCGCGACCTTTGTTCCTTCTGGCAACAAGTACGGCAGACGACTGTTGTAATGCTGACGTCGCATGATGTCCAGCATCAGCTCACAGGAGGCTTCCGTGAGAATTTCTTTTCGCGCAATCATGATAAGCAGGCGGTTTAGCTCGGCTGGTGTCGCTACGTTATTATCACGGGTAGGCATCGATACATCGTGGATCAATTCGTAATTGCCTGACTCTTCCCGTCGCATGAACTCATCGAACCCTGCTTCCGAAGGTGTAGACTCGTTCATACCCACACAGTGGTTGAGGAGCTCCCAGCAATTATGCCGCAAATGAATCTGCGAAAGACCCAGCTCATGCATGTGCTCATTCACCTTGTCTATGCCGCCGATCAGCTCGATGATTTGGTCCGTCGCATAGTTATCGCTGACAATCGTCATCAGTGTCGCCAAGTCTTTGACTGTTAAGGCCGCTCCGGCATCCAGCTCTTGCAAAATGCCTGACCCCGGTACGCGATCCTCCCATTTTAGTGTCACACGCTGATCGAGGCGAATGCGTCCTGCTTCCACCTCGCGCATCAAGGTGACCATGATCGGAATTTTGAATGCACTCGCCAGTTGAAATAACTCTTCATCCAGATGCCCTGCTGTCTCTCCTGTTTCCAGATGCACAGCTGCGATTCCAAAAATACCGGGCGCTTCCTTCAGCACGTTTTCTACTGCTTGTTGCCATGTCATGAAAATTCCTCCCCCATTACTCGCGAAACGGCCCACACATGGATTTTTATGTCGGCCATTTCTTTTCAGCGCTATTGTTCTTTGTATCCCCACTTGAAGTCGATGTAGCCCAAAGGATCGACGGTGATGCCTTTTACCTTTTCATTTTGTACCCATGAATTGACGCTGGAGTACACACCTGTAACCGGCATTTCTTCCATCAAGATGCTCTCCGCTTCGACCAGATACTGATTACGTTTGGTCTCATCTGGCTCGGCGTACGCCTTTTTCACCAGCTCTACGTACTTCTCGCTAAACCAGAAGGTAGAGTTATTGGAGCTGTACTTCTCCATCATCAGCTCCAGGAAGTTGACGGAGTCGTTGTAATCTCCCGTCCAGCCTGTTCGGGAAATCATGTACTTCCCTTGCTCCTGATCGTCAAACATGACCTTCAACTCTTTGTTGATCAGCTTGACGTCCACACCGAGAGATTGTTTCCATTGAGCCTGCAATGCTTCGGCAATCTTCTTGTTGAGGTCGGAGGTATTGTAAAGATAGGTGATTTCGGGCAGCTTAGTGATGCCCGTCTCCTTCATTCCTTCTGCCAATAACTGTTTCGCCGTCTCCACATCGTTATCCTTGAAATATCCTTCCGGCTTCAGCGAAGCGGAAAGTGGGACGAAGCCCATCAAGGGAGTCTGTCCGGCCTGACCAATATTTTCTGCGATGTCACTGCGGTTGATCGCGTAGGCAAACGCTTTGCGGATTTTGCTATTCGTAAATGGCGGCTTCTCTGTCTGGAACAAGAGATAGTAGTTGGTGGCACGTTGCATGGTTTGCAGCTTGCCTTCATCGCGCAACGGTCCAATGGCATCCGCAGGCAGACCACTAATCGGGCCGCCAGCCCAGTCCAGCTCGCCACTGTTGAACAGCTCCAGCTCGGTATTGGTATCTTCAATCATGGAAAACTCGATTTCGTTAAACTTCACGACATCTTTGTCCCAATAGTGCTCGTTTTTGGCCAGCTCAATTTTGTTTTTATGCTCCCAATTCACCAGCTTGAACGGCCCATTGGTCACGATGGACTCGGGCTTTTTCGCCCAATCAGGATTGGCTTCTACCACCTTTTGGTTGACTGGATAGTAGAAGGTCGCAAGTGTCAGGAAGTAAGGGGTAGGGTTTTCCAAGGTGACTTGCAGTGTCTTGTCATTGACGACTTTGATGCCGACATCCTCCGCTTTCGCCTTCCCTTCGAAAAAGGCGCGGGCATTTTTGATCGGATAGTACTTGTAGGCGGAGCCGCTGGCTGTCTTCGGATTGAGCACGCGCATCCAGCCGAAGGCGAAATCTTGAGCCGTAACCGGGTCGCCATTGCTCCACTTGCTGTCGCGTAAAGTAAAGGTGTACACCTTTTTGTCCTCCGATACTTGAATGTCAGATGCAACGGAATTGACTGGCTTGCCATCCTTGTCCAATCGAACGAGCCCGTCGTACAGCGAACGGATGAACGCACCGGAAATCACATCATTTGACATGCCTGAATCAAGTGTTTCAGGCTCCGCGGCATTCATGCGCAACATCTGCTCTGTCGCAGGCTGCACAGTTGCCTGCTGTGCTGGCGCTGGTTGCTGCTGGTTGTCTGGTGCGGTTTGAGTCGGCATATTGCCGCTGCTACAGCCTGCAAATAATCCCGTAAGCAAAACGAAGAGACTTGTCATGACAACTGGTCTTTTCATGCTGTACCCCCTTGTTTGAGTCGGATAACCGATTATTGCATAAATATTCTGCAAATTTTGTGCCATTCGTGTTTTCCGTTGTTCTTTTGTTGATTTTATTCAGGGCTGAATACTTTTACCCGTGTTGGTCCGACAAGTTTCTACCAGTAGTCTCTGTCACGCAAAAAAGAAGTATTCATCCTTGAATACTTCTATTCATCAGCGCATATTTGGACTGTCCTCTCTAGCTTATTGCTGGTTCATACATGGCTACCGCATCACATGACCGTCGGCAAAATACGATCGGGACGTGCTTTTGCTTCGCCAGCTTCTTTATATTTTTACTCAAGCTGTGACTCACGAAGTTAATAAAGACAAGAACAAGCTCCGTATCAGAAGGAATCGTCGCCTTCACATCGGATTTTTTGCGGCCAGATACGTGATAGACATTCTGGAACCCTTTGTTCTGCAACAAGCTCTCGATTTCTGCTACCCGATCTCCTCCTACCACAAGAACGCCTGCCATAGTCCTTCCTCCTCTCTTTTTTCCACGCCTTTTCTTCTATTTTCCGGTGCGCGCTTGCGAAATCTTTGTCTCAGGCTTTTCCGCAGGGAGTCTGTATTTCTCCGTTCGTTCAATCTGAACGACCTGTGAATCGTGAACCACAATATGTATGGAGCCGTATTCCAGACCATTCAGTGCGCGCGCGATTTTCTCTAATAAGAGATCGTCTAGGGAAATCTCATTTTTTGCCATGGGAAGCCCCCTCCTGTTTCGTCAAAATCAATACATATTAATCCTACCTATTTACTTTGATTTTTGTTCTGATAATACCCCTTGATCCCCATAACCGTCAATATCAAACAGTTTGGGCAGCAAGAGGCTTTTCTCACCTCATTTTCCTTCGATTGACGAAAGCCCCCTGCGCAACTAGACAGCTTGGTTGTCTTTGTCCTCGCGGGAGCTTTCGGTCGACCGATCAGCTAATCATTTAAAAACCGATACGTTTACTGTGATATGAAAATATTACCATATAATTCTGCTATCGGTCAATGCCCCGTGCAGTTCTTCATTCCCCCATTGATTCCCGTTACACCAAGTGACAGGCGACAAATCTGTCGGTGCTAACTTCGCGAAAAGCAGGTACTTCCTGTCGGCAAATGTCCTTCACAAACGGACAGCGCGTGTGGAATTTGCACCCTGCAGGAGGATTCGCTGGACTTGGCATGTCTCCCTGCAAGACGATGCGTTCGCGCTTTTTCTTCGGGATCGGCAGCGGTACAGAGGATAGCAATGCTTTGGTGTACGGATGAAGCGGCTCCAAAAATAACTCATCCCGAGGTGCCAGCTCCAGCAATGACCCCAAATACATGACGCCTATCCTCGTGCACAGATGCTCCACAACGCTCAAATCATGCGAAATAAATAAGTACGTCAGCTTCCTTTGCTCCTGCAACTCTGCAAACAAATTGATGATTTGGGCTTGGATCGACACATCCAGAGCAGATACTGGCTCATCCGCGACGATAAAATCAGGGTTCATCATAATGGCCCGTGCGATACCGATCCGTTGACGCTGACCGCCCGAGAACTCATGCGGATACCGCTCGACATGATACGGCGCCAATCCACATAATGCCATGACCTCTAAGACTCTTTCTCTGACCTCCGCTTGTGGGAGCAGCCCATGATCAAGCAGCGCTTCCCCCAGTGCTTCTCCGATTCGGACGCGCGGATTCAGCGAGCTGTACGGGTCTTGAAAAATATATTGCATCCGCGGGCGCAAAGCACGGAGCTCTTGGCGATTCAAGGCGTGCACATCGATACCCTGGAAACGGACTTCTCCCTCTGTCTTTTCCAAAAGGCGCAGGATGGTGCGACCTGTCGTGCTTTTTCCGCTGCCGGATTCACCAACCAGCCCGAACGTTTCTCCTTTTTGGATGGAAAAGCTGACGTCATCCACCGCTTTTACATGGCCGATCGTTCTGCCTAAAAGCCCTCCAGTAATCGGGTAGTATTTTTTCAATCGGCGCACTTCCAGCAAGTTATTGTCCACTGGCGATCTCCTCCTCATACAGCCAGCACGCGACCTTTCTGCCGTCTCCCCCATCGCGCAAAGGCGGTTGCTTCACCCGGCAAATGTCCAGGCACTGATCGCAGCGGTCAAGAAAATAGCAGGATTCCCCGAGTGTCGTCGGATTCGGTACTTGACCAGGGATGGAATACAGCTTGGCTCTGCGTTGATTCAACACAGGCTTGGAGCGAAGCAAGCCTTGTGTATACGGATGCTTCGGCTCCTCGAACAGCTCAACGACAGGAGACACCTCTACCACTTTCCCTGCGTACATCACGACCACATGATCGGCCATTTCCGCAACAACACCCAGATCATGCGTGATAAAAAGAATCGCAGTTTGGGCTTCCTCCTTGATTTTGCGCAGCAGATCGAGAATTTGCGCCTGAATGGTCACATCCAAAGCAGTCGTCGGCTCATCGGCGATCAGCAGGCGAGGACTGCAGGATATTGCGATGGCAATCATAATACGTTGCAGCATGCCCCCGCTCAATTCATGGGGGTACGATTTGGCGATTTCTTTTGCCCGCGGGATTCCGACAAGCTCGATTAGCTCAACGGCTCGCGCTTGGGCTACTTTTTTGCTTAGACCTTGATGCTCCACGATCGGCTCCATGATCTGCTCACCGATGGTCAGTACGGGATTGAGTGACGACATCGGCTCCTGAAAAATCATTGCCAGCTCATTGCCGCGGAGCTTTCGCATTTCTTCTTTGCTGACTTTTCGCAGATCACGGCCTGCAAACCATATCTCACCCGAAACGATACTGCCTACCGCCTCTGGGATTAGTCCCATCAATGACATGGCTGCCGCGCTTTTGCCGCAGCCCGACTCGCCTACGATGCATACTGTCTCTCCCTCATGGACGCGCAGATCGAGGGCATCGACTGCTTTGACCACGCCTTGTTCGGACTTGAAGTAGGTGCTTAAATTTTGGATTTCGACTAAAGCATTCATGCTTGTCTCACCTGCCTTTTTGTGTATAGGAGGAGCTGTAGTGGAGGGGAGAAGTGATTTCCAGTCTACGCTTCGGCCTACGCCCCGCAAGGGGTATCACTGTCCACTTTGAAAAAAATGTCGGGAGCGCTTCAAACGTCGAAGTTTCGAGGAAGTATTTCATAAGTGAAGCTGAAATTCCCCGCCATTTTTTTCAAAGCTGGGATGGGCTCCAGAGGCGCTTGGACTGGAAATCACTTCTCCCTGCGCAACTTCAGTTTTTTCTTGAAAGAAGGTTCAAGAAGTTATGAATCACTCAAGAACATGCATCAACGCTGCTGCTTCGGGTCTAAAGCATCCCTCAGTCCATCCCCTAACAAATTAATCGAGATGACAGTAGCGAAAATAGCAATCCCAGGAGGAACCCACAGCCACGGTCTTTTCTGAAAATCGATCAAGGTGTTCGCTGCATCCATCATATTGCCCCATGTCGGCGTTGGCGGAACGACACCGAGGCCGAAGTAAGATAATACGGATTCGCTCAGGATCGCACCGCCGACGTTCAAGGTGGCAACTACAATCAAGAGCGGTGTCAGATTGGGCAGCAAATGAAAGAATAGCTTGCGACTGTCGCGCAGACCGAGTACTTCTGCTGCTTGCATGAATTCACTTTCACGCAGGGTGAGCATCTGGCTGCGGACCATTCGCGCCAAACCGGGCCAGCCGATCAGGCTCAGCATGACCATGACGATGTAAATGCGGTAGTCGGTCGGGATTTTCCACTCGGAGAGGACTGCGCCCATAATAAACAAGAGCGGTAGACCAGGAATGGTCATGAGTACGTCTGCTACCCGCATGATCACTTGATCGACCCACCCACGGTAAAAGCCAGCCAGTGCCCCGAGAAGGGCGCCAATCGAAACGGAGAGCACCATGGAAGCGATGCCGACTGTCAGCGAGATTCGGCCAGCCTGCATCAACCGCGTCAAAATGTCTCTGCCTAAACTGTCCGTCCCGAGCCAATGGGAGAAGCTTGGCGGCTTGTTGATCATAGCCGTATTAATCTTGCCGGATGCATACGGAGAAAAAAACGGACCGATGAAACATGCCACTGCCATGACGAGTAAAAACACAAGTCCAATCATGGCCAGACGCTTCTTTTTCAGTCGCAAAAACGCCTCGTGCCACAAGGAAGAACGCAACGCTACCTGCTCCGTTCTCGTCACCTCCGCTACTTCACTTACCGTTGATGCCATCGTTTTCCCTCCTATTTCAACCGGACCCGCGGGTCAGCCACTCTGTATAGCAAATCAGCAGATAAGTTTCCGATGACGGTGAGAATCGCCAGGAACATCGTAAAGCCCATCAAGAGCGGGTAGTCCCGTACAGAAAACGCCTGCATGTACAACTGTCCGACACCGGGCCAGTTAAAGATTTTTTCCGTGATGATCGCCCCACCAAACAGAGCTGGCAGCTCAAAACCTAGCAGTGTAATGGCGGGCAGGAGCGCATTCCGCAGCGCGTGCTTGTGCAGGACGACTTTTTCCTTCAGTCCTTTTGCCCGGGCCGTGCGCACGAAGTCTTGTTGAATGACCTCTAGCATGTTCGTGCGGAAATAGCGAGTCAGCGTCCCCACGCTCAGCAAAGTCAGCACCATCACTGGCAAAAACATGTGTTGAACCACGTCCCACGCATAGGCGAGACCTGTTTCCTTGCTGCCGATCGTCATCATTCCCCCTGCGGGAAACAGCTTGGCATCAACGGCAAACAACTTGATAAACAGTAGTCCAACGAAAAAGACAGGCAGCGACATCGCAGCAAAAACACCGATCGTCACGAGCGCATCGAACCAGGAATGTTGCCTTGCAGCAGACAGAACTCCGATTGAGATCGCGATCAGCCACGTAAAAAAGGTGGAGGTAATCGCCAGCAAAAACGAATTCCAGATGTAATCGTTCAGCAGCGACATCACCGGCTGCTGGTACTGCAGGGAATAACCAAAATCGCCTTGGAGGGCGTTTTTCATCCAGATGAAATACCGTTCGACGACAGGCTTATCCAGCCCGTACATCGCTTTTAGCTCCAGCTTTCGTTCGGCTGTCAGCTTGGGACTCGTATCGACGAAATCACCGGGCGTTAGGGCATACAGGAAAAAAATCAAAATGGATGCGCCGAAGAGCGTCAATGCCATGTAAAAGACCCTTTTCAGGAAGTAGGACGTCATCGTTGGCCTCCTTTCATGCTTGGGAAAAAAAGAAAGCCCAGCCCCAGGGCCGGGCACAACATTCGTGAGTCAGTTACTCGAGCTTGTTACTCAATTTTGATACCAGGCAGGCTGGTCGAAATGCCCGTGAACGGATTCGGTTCCAAGCCTTTGATCTTGCCGTTGTGCGCAGACAAAATTTTGCGGTAGCCGAGGAAGATGTATGGTGGGTCATCGCTCAGCTCTTTGTACAGGTCTTTGTAGATCGCTTTGCGCTTCTCGATGTCCAGCGTAGATAAACCTGCTTCCAGTAATTCGTCTACTTTGGCATTGGAGTAGCCATTCGTTCCGGTAAATCCGCTCTTGCCCTTTTTCGTCGAGAAGGCGTCTACACCGTCATCTGGATCGATCAGCATCGTGGTCGAGAACGATGCGAGGTCGTGATCGCCCTTTTCCGTCCGTGCCAAAACGGCGTTGTAGTCCATCATTTCCGCTTCAAACTGGATGCCCAGCTCTTTGTAGTTTTCTTTGGCAATCGGGATCAGGACCTCTCCCAGCTTTCCTTTTGTCGTGTAGTAATGCACGACTAGCTTCTGCCCGTCTTTTTCACGGATACCATCCGCGCCCGGCTTCCAGCCCGCTTCATCCAAGAGCTGCTTCGCCTTTTCCAGATTGTAGGCGTACGGATTGACATCCTCCGTATAGGCCCACGAAACAGGACTGATCGGTACATTGGCGACTTGTGCGTATCCTTGGTAGGTCAAGTCCAAAATCTTTTGGCGATCCAGTCCGTAGATGAAGGCTTGGCGGACGCGCTTGTCTTTGAAAAATGGCTTGGAATGATTGAACTTGATGTACGAATAGGCACTGGATGTGTACAGATTGATATTCACGTATCCCAGCTCTTGCAGCTGCTCAATGTTATCCGAGTTGACGGTAAAGGAGTTGTAATCCATTTCCCCTGTCTGGATAAACTGCAAAGCGTCGCCCTCGGTCGTCTTGTAGATAAAGTGCTCGACTTGCGGCTTGCCCGCATAATAGTGTTCGTTTGCCAGATAGCGGACTTCTTGTCCAGGAATGTACGCCTCGAATTTGTAAGGTCCAGCTCCCAATGGCTTGCCGTGCAAGGTGCGGAGATACTCCAGATTGCCTGGTTTGTACTCCTTGCCGTAGTACGCCTTGGAGAGCACCTGCCCGCCTAACAGAACGAGAGATTTGGCGTTCACTTTCTCCGTCGTGATCTGGATCGTCTGTGGATCAATTACCTTGATTCCTTCGATCGTGTTCGCTTTGCCTTCCTTGTATTCACGACCACCCTTGATACTTGCTATGAAAATGTCGGTTTCACCGTCGTACGTTTTGTCATGCAGAATCGTCAGTGTAAAGGCTACATCCTCTGCCGTCAGCGGTGAACCATCACTGAATTTCAGATTCGGTCTCAGATGGAACGTATACGTGAGCTGGTCAGGAGATACGTCCCATTTTTCTGCGAGCTTGGGTACTGGCTTTCCTGTCGCATCGACATCCACCAGTGATTCGAAGATCGCTGAGGAGACGTTGCCATCATAGCCGTTGTGGTAAAAAAACGGGTTAAATACGCCGCCTGGCTCCGTCAGTCCCGCAATGAATGTATCAGTCCTTTTGACTGCTGCTTCCGGCAGCTTCGATAAATCCGTAGCTAAATTAATGCCGTCTTTTATGTCTTGCACCTTGCTGGCAGCGGGTGCTGATGCTTCTGTCGACGGAGTCGCTGTTTGTGTCGAGGTAGCCGGCGCACTGCCTTCGGAGCTGCAACCTGTGACCAGTAGCGTCCCTAGTAGCAAAGTTGAAATGATTTGCGAAAGCCTTTTTTTCATGGTGATCCTCCTTCATATCCACTCACTCAGTAAAACCAGCTCCTCCGGTGGTCCGGTCGGATCAAAAGATAATAACTTATAATTCCTATTTGTTTACTATGAATTAGATTATAGGTATCGCCACCGGATCGGTCAACAGTTTTTTCCAAACAAAAAAAGCCCCGATTATTCGAGGCTCTCATAAGTGGCATGTCTTTTATACGGAATGCCTAGTTTTTCACACGCCTGCATCACGAATAGAGAATGCCGCTCGCGCATGGTTTTCTCAATCCTTTTTTCCAATCCCCAATCTGAGAGGTTCGAAGCTGGCCGCAGTGCGGCACACAAATCCCAGTACGGAAGCTGAGTGTAATCGAGTGTCTTGCTGGCAGATTGGTAGTAAAGGGTAAAATCATTCATGGCCTCCACTCCAAATGCCCACAAAATCTCCAGTCTGGCATTGCCGAGATCAGATAAGGGGTCGCCGATCGCAGCGTCCTCCCAATCGATGACAGCAGCCAGTTTTTCTTCCTTCCACATCGTATTTCCCGGCCAGAAATCGCCATGCAAAAGGGATACTGTATTCGCTTGGGGCAGCGGCCAAACGGACTCCAGCACTTCGCGAATGAGTCCCTCATCCAATGATTTGTCCAGAGTCGCAGGTCTTTTGTGGAGCTTCTCTGTTATCGCTTCTTCTTGTTTCGGCAAATAAGTGTCCGCCAGTCTAGAAGCGTCTACCGAATGGATGCGAGTCAGCACCTCAGCTCCTTGTTGCAGAAAGCTAGACAAGTCTGCTGGCGCGGTGACTGTCTGTCCTTCTATGAATTCGCTGACAAGGCACGGTGTGGGAAACATATCGCTGGATGCTTCGAGATGATAGGGCGTTGGAGTCGGCAAGCCAGCGGACCTCAGTATTTGCAAAAGTTTGAATTCATCTGATGCGATCTGCGGATTTTTCTTGAGGTCAGCCTGACCGTGCTCGCGGACGACTGCTTTTTTCTGCGTGCCGTCAGGGCTCTCCATTTCTAGCGCGGTGACCTGTGCAGAGATCCCTCCCTTTAGCTCCCATACACGAAGGAGCTTGGCTGACGGATTCATGTTATGTACCAGGCGCGTCCATTTCTCATCCATTATTTTTTCCCCTTTATGCTCCACTGTCTGATTGTTTGTACAGCCCTACCTTCATCATATCCATGTACGATTCTAATTCCGCAAAAAAGGATTGGACATGTGCAAAGCCTTTATCGCTGGCATCGTAGTTTTCGCGGACGTACTTTTGCGTCAATGCCTCTACAGCAGACAGCAAAAAATGCAGCGCCTTCTGTGGATCGAACTGCGCTTTGATCAATGACGTATCGACTTGATCCAGAAACAAGGGAAGATATCGGGCATTGAACTGGGCCTCTCTATCTTCGATCTCAGCACGACATTCCTCAGGATAATCGAAAAAGGTCGCAACTGCCATTTGATAAATAGCTGGTTCCTCGGCAAAGAGGGCCATTTTCGCTTGGTTGACATGAAGAAATCGTGTAAAAAAGTCTTGCGGCGCCGCTTCCATTCGCGCCTGTATATAGGCAAAAAAACGCTCGATACACGCATCGACAATCGCCAGAAACAGTCCCTTTTTATTCCCGAAAAAGTGGAACAGCATCCCCTTTGATACGCCTGCGTTCTGAACGATTTGATTGGTGGAGCCTCGTTCATAGCCTTTCGCGGAAAATTCAATAAGGGCCGCATCCAACAGCTTTCGCTTGTTCGGCTCCAGCGTTTCGTCTTGCCAGATTACTTTTATGTCCGTCACCTTCTCTCCGTTCTTCTTTTTCCCATCATAACGCACATTGACCAGGTGGTCAAAGTGGAGTTATACTTTCCTCGAAGACTTCATCATCCATATTCCACCACAAGGAAGTGATGCCTGATGACACGGACTTTGCCCGTATTCGCCCGTATCATCCTTGGATTGATTTTGCTTGGAGCAGGTGTGAATGGCTACATTGTCTTATTTGGATTCGAGCCTATCTTTCCAACCAGTCCTGCTGCCATGGAGATTCTACAAGGGTATTTGCTAGTTCTGGTCAAAACCGTCGAAATCATCTGTGGATTGCTATTCCTGACTAACCGCTTCGTCCCACTGGCTCTAACCGCCACCGCTCCTCTTGCTGTCAACATCTTGACGTTCCACCTGTTTGTCGATCCCGATATGCTCGCTATGGGACTGATTGTCGCGATTTTGGAAGTGTATTTGCTGTGGAGCTATCGTCGTAGTTTTCGTCAGTTGATGACGATGTAGACAAAAAGATATATTCCATCGGTTGTGGTCGGGTGAAGCCCTGCCACATGTTTTCCAGTCGCCTGTATCCTCTCTACGTTCGGGCGGTCTCCTTCCAAACATGTGACAGTGCTTCCGGACAGCTGTGGATTCTTTCGTGGGTTTAAAACGTTTTGCAAGTTAACACAGGGGAGCTTTTGAAAGTCAAGACAATTGGAATAAAACATCTTAGAACCACTTTCAATGATTTAACGAATAGCTACGCAGGAAGAAGCGAATTTCCAGTCCAAGCGCCTCTGGAGCCCGCCCCAGCTTCGGAAAAAATGGCGGGGAATTTCAGCTTCACTTATGAATGACCTCCTCGAAACTTCTACGTTTGAAGCGCTCCCGCCATTTATTCCGAAGCGGACAGTGATACCCCTTGCGGGGCGTAGGCCGAAGCGTAGACTGGAAATTCGCTTCTTCCCCCCACTACAGCAACGTTTATAAACATAAAGAGCCGGTACCTCGAGGTGTACCGGCTTTTCAAATATCATCTTTTCGGTAAATTAATCTGCCATGATAATCCGTAACGATCTTGAACCCATCCGAACTTTTCACTGAACGGATATTGTCCAAGCGGCATGAGTACTTGTCCATCCGAAGAAAGCTGTCCAAAAACCCGATCAACCTCTTCCTCTGTATCGCAGTCAACAAACAACGAAATCGCCGGAGTAAAGGCATGATAGTCACCGTTCGTATTGTCGATACACATGAAGGTCTGGTCTTTTAATGTAAAGGTAGCGTGCAGGACTTGTCCATTCTCGTGATGCATGACCTGCTTGATTTCTGAGCGATCAAAAATAGAAGTGTAAAACTTCATCGCTTCTTCCGCTTGTCCATGGAACATGAAAAACGTAGTGATAGCTTGCACTGACAATCACTCCTTTTCGTGATGATATACGTCTCCATTCTGCCCATTCCTCAAGTATACATAACCACTAGATCCAATCGATGATCCGCCACTGCCCCTCTTTTCTTTTCTTCTGCAAAAGTCCAGTAGCCGTCTCCGCTAACAGGGCGATCCCTCTCTCTATCTTATCTGCATCTGTTTGGATAATGCTAATTCGCAAGCCGTTTTCACGAGGGAAGGTAGGCAAATAGCTCTGGTTCGTGGACATGATCCGCACGTTTTGCTGGTGCAATGCCGCGATGATATCTTGGGCGTCCAGCTCATCGGGAAGTAGCACTCTCGAAAAAATCCCGCCTGTTCCGATCTGTGCGTGAAGCTGCGGGGGAAGATAGCGCTGGCAACACTCGGCCATTGTCTCCATCCGCAGGCGATAACGCTCCCGGACAAGGGCAGCATGATGGTCGTACATCCCACTATTCAAATACAGCTCCAAGGCCGCCTGAGACAAGACAGCCGTACTGGAATCACACGATGCTTTAAACAACCGGAATGTTTCCATCACGGAAGGGGGCAGGACGACTGTCGCCAATCGAAGTCCGGGCAGCATGATCTTAGAAAAGCTTTTGACGTACAGGACTCGACCTGATTGATCGTAGCTGTAGATCGGGTCTGCCTTCAGACTGGTTTCCATGTCCGCCAGATAGTCATCCTCGACGATGTATACATCGTAGCGCTGAGCCAGCTTGGCGATTTGTTTCTTTTGCTCCGTTGTATAGCTTGTCCCCAACGGATTGTGAAACCGGGGAACCGTGTAGAAAAACTTGATTTGGTTGTTGCGGAAATGCCGCTCCAGCTCATCCATATCGATGCCTGCCGCAGTCCGCTGGATGCCTAGAACGGTAACTCCCAGTAGCTCGAGTGAACGCAGCATGCCGTGAAAGGTGGGCTGTTCGACTAGCACTGCACTCTTTCCATTTGGAAACGGCATGGAGGCGAGCAGATGCAGCGCTTGCTGAGCTCCCGAAACGACGCAAATTTGCGAAGGGGATGCAAACACTTGTGATTGGGCGAGATGGCTCTCCAATGCCCGTCGCAAAGAAAAAAAGCCCTGAGGGTCCGAATAGGAGAACAACTGATCCTCATACAATTCAATCGCACGGTTTAGACAATGCTGGAAATCTTTGAATGGCATGACTTCTGCGTCGGGGCTGGCTGCGGTAAAGTCAATTCGCTCCTCTGGAAAACTCGCTCTCTGAAGAGGGCGAAGGACCGCGTAATAACCGCTTTTGGGAATGGAATAAATCATGTGCTCCTTCTCCAGCTCTTGATACGCCCGTATCGCCGTATTCAAACTGCATGACCAACGCTCGGATGCAGTACGAATCGACGGCAGCTTCTCCCCTGGCTTGATTGTATGGGTGCGAAGCTGCTCCTTGATGCTGTCTTTCACCACTTCGTATTTATTCTTCATCCCTTTCACTCCCCCGTCATCTGTGTGGGTACAGATTCACTTTTCTCTCCTTTATGCGCCCTAGTCCCTTGAGTATAGTGAATCGTAAGCAAAAGAGTAAATATAAATACGGAGGGATACAGATGGAAGCAAGACACGCGACACTGCCTTACAAAATGAGTGATGAGAAAGCTTTACTCGATGTCGAACGCATCAGCGCTTGGCTGTCGACAACGTATTGGGCGTCAGAACGCTCCAAGGAAATGATTATAAAAAGTATCGAAAATTCACTCTGCTTTGGCTTGTATAGTGAGGATGGACAGGCTGGGTTCGTCCGGGTCGTGAGTGATTACGCGACGATTTCCTGGGTGTGTGATGTCTTCGTCGACCCAAAGCATCGAGGTAAGGGATTGAGCAAATGGCTCATGGAGGCGATGGTGGAACATCCAGACATCCGTCATACGAGCATGATACTCGCTACTCGGGATGCTCATGGCTTATACGAACAGTATGGTTTCACACGAAGAGAAATGATGCGGCGACTTATTATTGAGGCTTAGACTCGCTTACGCCCCCCTGTTCGTCTATGCTCGCCCCGTAGGAAATGCGGTTGAGCTTGTCGATGATCCTCTTTTTGTTTTTCTCGTCCATCGGAGCAGGCTGACCGTTCGTGAGCTTCACTGGGATCACGCGGCTCTTGCTCCCGTCTTTTGAAAAGGTCAGTTGGACCATCATGGCTTCGCGACCTTTCGGATTGCGCGAGGTGGTAAACACAAAATTCCCTACGCTGTAGTAGATCGGCACCTTTTTATAAAACTCGACGCCCATGATCGAATGGCTGTGCGATCCGACAATGGCATCCACACCGCTGTCGATCAGCTTTTTCGCCATCTCACGCGCATATGGTTCTGGGTAATCCTTATATTCCCGATTCCAGTGCATGACTGCAATCGTAATGTCTGACTCCGCCACTGCCTTTTTTACATGGGACAGCATCGGCTCATACGAGTAGGCATGTGCGAGACCTGGCTTGTTTTTTCGCGCATACCAACGCTCATTTGGAAGGACACGGCTAATCCCGATGACTGCCACGCGCTTCCCCTTGATCGTTTGGATGTAGGGTGCGAATGCTTCTCCTTCGTTTTTCCCTCCCCCCACGTAACCGATCTTCGCCTTTTTCAGATGCTCCATCGTGTCATAGAGCGCGTCCATTCCGTAATCCAGCGAATGATTATTTGCCAGATTGACCACGTCGAAGCCCGCGTTCACGAGCCCCTTCAACGACTCTGGCTTCGCTCGATAGGTATATTCCTTTTTCTCCGGACGTCCCCGCGTACTGACTGGTGTCTCCAGATTGCCAATCGTCAGGTCTGCCTGCTTGAGAAAATCCGCTGTTTTTTGAAACGGATAATCTACGCCGTACCGTCCGATCTGATTCCCAACGCTCTTATCCAATATCATATCCCCGACAAACGCTACCTGAATGGAATCCTGTTCCTGCAAATCCCCTTCGCTGCTCGCCCGGAAGGCGCCAGATTCCGTTCCCATCGCAACACAGAACATCAATGCAGCTACCACGATTACAGCGTGTTTCCATCGTCTAATCTTCATGCCTCTTTCGCCCACTTCTCTTTTTTGCTTCCATTCTAGAAGCCGCGGGATGTGAAGCCTGTTGAAGTATGTCTGGCTTCCGTGGAAATTTCTCGCCGAAAAGTGACGGGCATGAAAAAGATGGCGGTTTAGGGCCTACTCCTTGAGTCAAAATATTCCTCATTTTTCCAAATGTCGATTTTTGCTGATAACAAGTATAATGGACAAATAAGATTCTAATACATAGGACGGTACAAATATGCTCCATCATTCCATTATGCTGAAAACCAAAACAGCTATGCCCGCCGTTCGGTCGAATAGCGTTCATAGGAGCCGACTGCTACAAAAAATGGACGCTGGTCTGCAATGCCGACTAACCACACTATACGCTCCAGCCGGTTACGGAAAAACGACCTTGCTCAGTCAATGGGCTCATCAGTACGGCGGTACCACTGTATGGCTCTCACTCGATGAGATGGATAATGACCTGATTCGCTTTTGGAGATACATCGTATTTACGCTGGCTGAATCTGACTTCACAGAACTCTCCGAACGAATGGAACCAGCCATGAAGGCGACCAGTCATACCTCGATCTTTACCTTCATCGATTCCCTGCTCAATGAACTTGCTTCTACAACACAGCCTCTTGCTATCATTCTCGATGACTACCACGTGATCTCGGATGTGACGATTCACAACAGTCTTGCTTATTTTCTGGAATATGTCCCGAGTCACGTCCATCTGTACATCGCCAGTCGCAACACGTTGCCTTTTTCTACAGTCAAATGGAACGTACGCCATGAAGTATGTCACATTGAGTCGGGACAATTTCTTTTCAGTCATCAAGAGACGGATAGCTTTTACCGGCAGGTTCACGATTTACCTCTGACCGAAATGCAAATCGAGCAGCTGGTGAAAAGCACGGAGGGATGGGTCGCCGGCTTGCAGCTCGCTGCTATTTCACTCGTGAATATGGAGAACTACGATCAATTTTTTG
This sequence comes from Brevibacillus sp. BC25, assembly GCF_000282075.1. Lineage (NCBI taxonomy): Bacteria > Bacillati > Bacillota > Bacilli > Caryophanales > Paenibacillaceae > Brevibacillus > Brevibacillus sp. BC25. The sequence continues at coordinate 59,361 of NZ_AKIX01000130.1, read as the reverse complement.
CCGGATTCACTGGCTCTCATCGCAATATTTCGGAGTATTTGTTTCATGAAGTGATCATGCGACTCCCAGAAGAGGAGCGCAGCTTCTTGCTCAAAACCTCTGTGCTGGCGAGAATGGACGCTCACGTGTGCCACGCTCTGACTGGCCTGCCCCAATGCCAACAAATGCTAACCAACTTGCACCGCCAAAACATTTTCCTAATCCCGCTGGATGATTACGGGACGTGGTATCGGTACCATCACTTGTTTGCCGATTTTTTACGCAGTCAATTGGAGCAGACAGCTCCCGGAGAAGCACGTGAGCTGCACCGGCTAGCCAGTGAGAGCTATGCGGAGCGTGGAATGATGGACGAAGCGATCGAACATGCGATTGCCGCTGCCGATTACACGCTGGCTGTAAGTTTCCTTGCGCAACATATTCCGATACTGCTCCAACGCGGCGAGTTTTCCAGCTTTCTCAGAACGCTGGACAGCATCCCTGATCACGCGAACTATTTCTCACCACTTTTTCGGCTGATCTATGTGTTCCTTTTGGTTGCTTGCGGTTTTACGGATCGGGCAGAGGTTGCCCTCACCCAATTGGAGCAAAGCGCTGCGAGCCTAGAAGACTCGACGGAGCATCAACAGTTTTTGAGCGGGCTGTTTTTTGTGCGAGCGAATCTAGTGTTTGCAACTGGAGATTTTGAGAGCTGGATTGCCAGTTCATCACAGTTAAGTGGTGAGCTGCCAGAGAGCCCGTTGTTTTACCATTTTAATTACAACACGACTGAGCCGTATATTCGCCGTACGCGATTCGGCTTAAAAGGGATGCTGTCCGATCAGACAGAGGCTGTCGGCAAGCATTTCTCTAGCATACTCGAAGCTCATGGCTGGAAGGATTCTTTGATCAACCTGTACACCATTCAGGCGCTGGCGGAAGGGCTGTATGAGGAGAACAGGCTGGAAGAAAGCCTCGATCATCTTCAGCGAATTCGTTTCGTCGCATTGCAAAAGCAAATACCTGGCCTGCTCGTCCCCTATGCGCTTACTTACTCCAAGCACAAGCTAGTCGAGGGAAATTTTGTTGCGGCACGAAAAATCATTTCAGAGACACGGGAGACGGTCGCAAGCTGGGGTTCTTCGTATTGGTTCAGCCCGTTACAAGCATTTCTCGCACACATCGCGATCCAGGAAGGCGACATCGCTTTGGCGAAAGCGGAGTTGTCCAAGCTTCCCCCTTCCATTTTGAATCAGCCTAGCATCCAGAGAGAATTAGAGGTTTTGACCTATGTCCGTTTGCTGCTCGCCGAGCGGCAGGAACAGGAAGCCTTGCGTATTTTAGCGATCCTAAAGCCATCCAGCATTCGTGAGGAGCTATTGATCAGTCAGGTAGACATCGCCATTCTGCAAGCACTCGCCCACCAGCAGTGCGGCAACAAAAAAGAAGCGCTGGCTTTCCTCCACGAAGCACTCTTGATTGGCGGAAACAACATCTACTTCCGTAGCTTTCTAGACGAGGGAACGGCGATGTCTCACCTCTTGCACGATTACCAACAACGAATGAGAAAACGATCCCAACAACCTGCTCCATCCGTATCGGCTGCGTATGTCAATCAACTGCTATCCCTTTTCCCTAAGAAAATGGAGAAAAGAAAAGCTCCTTTAATCGAGCCGTTAACTGGAAAGGAAATGATCATCCTTTCCATGCTGGCCGAAGGAGCATCCAACAAGGTGATTGCCGATGAGCTAGGGAATACGCTCGGGACGGTCAAGGTGTATTTGCATCGGATCTATGGCAAGCTCGGTGTCACCAATCGCACACAAGCTCTTCTGAAAGCCCAAGAAATTTCACTGCTAGAAAATAGTCCTGTTGATTAACGGAACTTTTCAATATGTTCATGCAGAAAAGCGTCCAGCTTGCGAGGCTCTCTGCCGAGGACACGCAATACATCGTCTGTCGGCTTTTCCGGGATCGCTACGGACATAGCTTGAATTTCAACGACATGACTGGCGAGCCACTCCGGCATATTTCCGTACTCCATCAGATCATGTCGGAGTGCTTCGCTATCCTTGTTGATGTACGTAATCGGGCGGTTGAGCAGCTCGGACAGCTTGCTCGCAATTTGTGGATAGCTGAGAACCTCAGAACCAGTCAGTGTGTATACACGACCTGCCTTTTCGGAATGGGTCAATGCCTCTGCGGCAACATCGGCGATATCCCGGCAATCGATAAAGTTGCATGCTGTTTCGCCCATCGTGCCAAAGAAAACATGTTGCGACTGGATCGTCGGTGCAAAGCGGAGCAGATTTTGCATAAAGGCGTACGGTCGTAGCACGGTACTTTTCATACCCGATTCTGATAAAGCGCTCTCGATTTCTTGGTGCCATCCCGCTACGGCGACTGGCACCTTTTCGTCGTAGGCTGGACTGGATATTTTCACAATGTGTTGGATCCCAGCCTCAGCTGCAATGCGAATCATCGATGTTTCCAGCTCGACCTGATTGGGACTGTTTGAAAGGGAAAGGAAGAGCTGATTCGCCCCTGCAAACGCCCGACGCAACGATTCAGGGTCAGAAGCTTCCGCTGCTGCGACTTCCACCGTAGATGCTGCCCTCTCTCCCATTAGCATCTGAAGTTTTTCTGGCGTTCTGCTCAATGCTCGGGTTGGAACACCAAGCTCTATCAATCGTTTCAAAAGTGCACTACCTATGGTTCCTGTTGCTCCCATGACTACGATCATTTTCAATCTCCTCCGTAATTCCTATTTTGATAATCATGGTTGATGGCACTACGCCACCGCCATGTGATTAACGTACTGGCGATTATCGCTGACAGCGGGAAGTCGATCCAGACACGACTTAGCCAAGCCAACGATTCACCTGGACTAAAGATGACGAGTAACTCCGTTGTTAGCCATGCTACCAGTAGACCAATCACTGCCATTGTCATCCCCATAACCGCTACCAGCGCCAAATGAGGCGTGCGGGTGACCCAGCGTTTATGTATACCGTGACTCTGTAACCATTGCCCAAGGAGTGCGGCAATCAATGCGGATGTTCCGCCAATCGTGGTCAATGCCCCTATTTGCAGCCCTTTGTCAGCGGTGATCCATCCTCCTATGCTCGCCATGATCGCAGGAGACAAATAAGCCATGATTACTTCACGCCATAAAACAAACGATTTTCGTTCGGAACGTGCCCTCTTGATCGGATAAACACCTTCCGATTTTGCAGGGTCATGCATGTTTTTCACCTCCTTTCCCTTTTTCCGAAAAATAATTAGGAACCTAACTATATAAGGATGAAAATGGGCTAGCTGCCTAGCCCGCTTTCCTGCTTACTATTCATCTGTCAGTGCCGAGATGCCTTGTGTTACGCGGCCCAGCAGGTCGAGAAACACACTGCGCTCCTGGGTATTGAGCAATCCGACCATCGCTTCCAATCTCGCAAAGTGCTCAGGCGCCATTTCACGCAGCTTGCTTGCCCCGAGCTCCGTTAAAATGACCGATTTTTGCCTGCCATCTTTTGAACTCGCTCGTCGTGAAACAAGGCCATCGCGCTCCAGGATGTCGATCAGACCAGTAACAGTAGCACGTGTTACCCCCAGATGCTCTGCCAATTGTGACGGCAGCACTTCCCCACCGTTATCTTCAAGGTCTGCCAATAACCGATATCGTCCCGTAGACAAGCCGAATCTGGCAAAATGTATTTCGGCCGCATGCCCAAGCTTTGCTCCTGCCTCCATCAGCCTGGCAGCGACGAGTACAGCTTGCGCATCAACATCGAGTCCATACTGATCAATCTGGCGCTGCGATTGAACAAGCGATGGGATCGCGTCTTCTTGTTTTCTTCCGTTTGAATGGTTTGTCATGGATATAGTATGGCACCTAACTACTTTTCTGTCAACACGTCTTCTCTATTTCGGTGCCATCCTGATTGCCCCATCCAGTCGGATCGTTTCTCCATTCAACATCGGATTGGTGATGATGCTGTTCACGAGCATCGCGTATTCTAGCGGATCACCCATGCGAGGAGGAAAAGGAACAGTCGCACCCAACGCCGTTTTTTCAGAGCGCGGGAGCTGATCGAACATCGGCGTGTCAAATAGCCCCGGTGCAATCGCCATCACGCGTATGCCATACGAAGCCAGGTCTCTTGCTAGCGGCAGCGTCATGCTTACGATTCCGCCCTTGGAGGCGCTGTAGGCAACCTGCCCTACCTGCCCTTCAAAAGCCGCCACCGATGCGGTATTGATGATGACACCTCGCTCCCCCTGTTGGTTCGGCTCGTTTCCTGCCATTTGCTCCACCGCCAACCGAATGACATTAAAAGTACCGATCAGATTGACTGAAATGACTTTGCTGAAGGATTCCAGTGAATGTGGACCGCTTCGCGACAGCGTTTTCTGTGCCAAACCGATCCCCGCACAGTTGACCGCTGCGTGAATCGTACCGAATGTGCCAGCAGCCTGATCGATTGCCTCTCGTACACTCGCCTCACTCACGACATCCGTATGCACGAACAAAGCATTTTCGCGCCCCAACTCATTCGCCAGCGCTTGCCCCTTTTCCACCGTCAAATCAAGAATGGCTACTTTTCCCCCGTGTTGAACTACATTCCTCACAGCGGCTTCTCCCAAACCGGAAGCACCACCCGATACAATGGCAACCACTTCCCGCATATCCAAGCCATTCTCTCCCTTCCTCTACAATTGCATCCGCATTCAGAAAGAAGCTCTGCAAGTTGGATACCAACCGAATCCCCCCTTGTCGAACGTGATTTTTTACAAGTGACAAGCAGTCTCGACATTCTCAAATCCAGACAGGTATGAGACATCAGTGTCCGGGCAAAGGACAGTTGTGCTTATCCATCTCCAGCATTTTAGGGCTTGCTATTTACAATCCATCCCATTGCATTTTACTTACCGATAAGCATATAGAAAGTAGAGAGGAAAGAACCCGGATGAAAGTGTCTTCTACCAGAGTCATTGGTCTCGATTTTGCGATGCTCTACGCCGTAGGCTTCTTCCTCTTTTCCATTGTACTCACACTATTATGGAGACGTTGGTTCGAGAGGGGACCGTTGGAGAGCTTAATGAGAAAAATAAGTGGGTTACCATTCTGTGGGTTCATCCGTCTGCTATATAGGAGAATTTTGCTAATCATACATACATCAATTTCGAAGTAGTCAGACGAACTGGAGATGATCTCATGAGTCCTATGGTTTTTTTCAAAAAGGCTGTCCCCGCGAACGCGGAGCAACTCACCAAAATTGCCACTCGCTGCTTCGCAGAAGAAGTCCAAAAGTACGGAGAGGGCCCTGCCGGACATGACCAGCCTGACCAGCATATTTTGTTCATGCAAAAGGCCCATTACTATACGATCTTGCTGGATGACCAGATCGTTGGCGGTTTTTGCCTCATTCCAGTCGATCATGAGCATTTGGAGCTGGGGATCATCTATGTCGATCCTGATAAGCAAAACTTGCGTATCGGAAGCCAAACCATGCAGTTCATGGAGGCCGCCTATCCACACATCAAGAAGTGGACGCTCGATACCGGCTATGAAGCCGTACGCAACCAGCACTTTTACGAGAAATGCGGTTACAAAAAGATCGGCGAGACTGAGCCGAACGTAATGAATGGTTTTTATAAATTCAGGTACGAAAAACGGATACCTAAATAGATAGATGGAAAAGGAGAACGGCTACAGGCCATTCTCCTTTTTTTATTTCGTCGCCCCTATTTTCGAATGCCCTTCTTGGTCGCCAATTCCAAGTAGTACGTCGTTTCTGCCTGTGTTTCCTTCGTAAATGCTTCACTAGCCGCATATGCCGGCTCCACTTGGATTTCACTCAGTTTTTGCAAAAAGGCTGGGTCCTTTTCCATCTTGGCAATCGCTTCTTCCCATTTGCGAATAACTGAGTCTGGCGTTCCTTTGGCAAAAGACACTCCCGTCCACCAGAAAACCGACAAGCCTTGAATCCCTTGCTCCCCCGCAGTAGGGATGTCAGGCAGGAACGGACTTCGCGTGTCACCGGATACGGCGAGGATTTTGACCTTACCCGCTTGCAACATCGGCATGATCTCCCCCACTGTATGTACCGCCAAAATCGCGTGCCCTCCAGCGATTTTCGGGACGGAATCGGAGGCTCCTTTTGTCACAATCATTCTCGTCTTGGCAAAGTCAGCTCCAATCACATCTAGCCACTCCGCTACCCCAAAAGCGGAAAAACCTGCTGGACCTACAGAAGTCCATGTTAACTGCTCAGGATTCGCGCGCACCCACGCGGAAAATTCGGCGAAATCTTTCCAAGGCGCGTCGGCTTTTACTGCAAAAGCAAGCGTTCCTTTGCCAATCCTGGCCGTATAGATTTGATCCTCGTTTGTAATCGGCGGCGTTTTCATCCCAGCAGCGAGCATCGTCGTATTGGAAACATTGACAGCAAGCGCTGTGTAACCATCGTTTTTGGCTTGCTTTAGAGCATACTCCGCTCCAACTGCCCCACCACCTCCCGCCTTGTTGACGACGACGATGGGCTGCCCCCATTCCTTGCTCAAATAATCAGCTGCCGCTCTGGCCACGAGATCGACTCCTCCCCCGGCAGAATACGGCACGATATACTCCACCTGCTTCGATGGATAGGCCGACTCGGTACCTTGATTTCCACATGCGCTAACGGCTGCCGCCAAAAGCAACGACATCATGACAGCCGCCCATTGTTTATACCCTTTCAATGACTCTTCCTCCCTACGCGACATCTACTCCCCGGTTTCGCTCTTCTTTCAACCGTTGCTGTGTCCGGCGGTTCAACATCATGGAGATGATCAAGAGTGCTCCTGCTGCCAGCAAGATGGTCAACGATAAAGGCCGAAACAAAACAATGCTGAGATCACCTGAGCCCATTGCCATCGTTTGAATGAAGGATTCTTCCAGAAGAGGTCCCAGAATGAAGCACAAAACCAGCGGAACAACTGGCCACTTATATTTGGAAAAGACATACCCAAGTCCGCCAAACAAAAACGCTACCCACACATCAAACATACTGTTCCGCACACTGTATGCCCCAATCGTGCAGAACATTAGGATGATCGGAGCCATGATGCCATATGGTACCCTCGTCAATTTGACCCACACCCATACCATCGGGAGGTTCAGCACGAGAAGCATCGCATTCCCCACGAACATCGAGGCGATGACCGTCCAGACAAAGCCCGCATTTTGTTCAAACAAAACGGGGCCTGGCGTCAATCCGTAGATCATCAAGCCTGCCAACAAAATCGCCAATGGCGGTGAGGAAGGAATCCCGAGAGAAAACAGCGGGATGAAGCCCGCACTGCTGGTCGCATTATTCGCTGCTTCTGGTGCCGCCACCCCTTCGATTGTTCCCTGACCGAACTTCTCGGGATGCTTCGATAGTTTTTTTTCCATATCGTACGCCAAAAACGACGTGATCGCAGCCGAACAGCCCGGCAGCAATCCAAGAAAAAAGCCGATAATCCCTCCCCTCAGCATAGGCCCGGCACTTACTCTCAAGTCTTCCTTTTTCGGGTAGACACTGCCTGGCTTGCCAATCAGGGTAGCTGTGCGTTTTTCATCAATCCCTTTGAGGACTTCCGTAATCGCAAACAACCCGATAATGATGCTAATCATGTCAAAACCGCCGACCAATGCAGGGACGCCGTAATCAAAGCGCGGCATGCCAGAGGATGGTCCGAGCCCAACTAGAGCGAGCGAATAGCCGAATGCCCCCATCAAAAACGATTTGACCAATGATCCTCCCGATAGGCTGACCATCAGCGTGAGAGCCAAAATCATCAGCGCAAAATATTCAGGCGGTCCGAATTTTAACGCTTGATCTGCCAGAATGGGAGCGAAAAAAACGAGTCCGATTACCCCGAGTACCCCTGCACCAAACGAAGCCAATGCGGATATCCCCAATGCCGGCCCACCTCTCCCTTTTTTCGCGAGCGGATAGCCATCCAGACACGTGGGGACTGACGATAGCTCCCCCGGGATATTGAGCAGAATCGCCGTCGTCGAGCCACCGTACATGGCACCGTAATAAATACCTGCCAGCATGATCATGCCTTGTGTCGGCTCCAGTACGGCTGTCACCGGAAGCAGAATCGCGATGGCAGAAGTGGGACCCAGACCGGGCAATACACCTACAAAGGTGCCAATAAGAGCGCCGAGTGCTGCCATGAGCAAATGCTCCGGGGTAAGGGCTGAAGCAAAACCAGCCAGTAATAGTTGGAACGTCTCGATGATCAGCACCTCCTAAAAATGCGTGCTCTAAAACAAATCTCCTCCAGGCAGTGTGATATGCAGCGAGTAGATGAACACCACATACAGACCCCCTGTCAAAAGGACGGAGTACACAATGGACGTACGCCACCGGTAGCTGCCGATCAGTATAAAAAAAGCAAAGGAGACAAAGAACGTAGCCATTGTGTAACCGATCGCGCCGAGCAGCCAGACATACAGCAACAAGAATGAAAAGCAAAGCAGCAGGCGCAACCTTTTTCCAGGAAGAAGCGGTCCGGGATTTGGCGAAGAGGCTTCCTCCGTCACACGGAATGATTGAACTAGCAGCACACCTCCGAGCATGAAAAACAATAAGCCAAGAATCGCAGGCAGCGTGTGATCCCCTACGTACAACGACGTCGAAAATGCCTCCAGACGATAGGCCTCGAACGATATGCAGACTCCAAGGATCATACTTAGAAGGGCACCGATAAAATCTGGCTGATTATCCGGGCGTCTCATGTGTATCACCTCAGTAAAAAAGCTACCATCAGCCTATGGCTCATGCGCCCATTGTGTGCGAAAGCAAAAAAACTACCATAGCCAGTCCGCATGGGACACAGCATATGGTAGTCAGCTAGATTTCTATTTGGTCGATCAGACGAATAATAGCATGGGCGACTTTCGCTTCATACGTCTCATTTCTTTCGAACTCGCTCCAAAGCTCTTTGATATCGCCGTTCGAAACATCATGGATCATCAGCATTTTCAAAAGCTTCTCCATATTGGCCTGATTGCGGATCAAATGAGGCTCCATCCGCTTAACCACCATCCATAATTTTTGCGAATTGACCATCGTCGTCGTCACCATCTCTATCCGCTACCTCCACACCAATTATAACTATATATAACTAGTTATAATTAATTATAACGAATTACTCAAGTAAAAATGTTGTCTTCCGACTGTTGTGGTCAGTTTGGCAAGTATAACAAATGCCCTCCAATTGGAGGGCATTGATCGTATTATTCAGATGATTACCAAGGCTCCGGCCAACCATATTGTATAATCGGAGCTGTTTGCTTGGCTGGTTGTTCTACTAAAACTGGTAATGTAATGAAGGCGGTTAACATACATAAAGACAATATCCATTTCTTCATGACCTATACCTCCTGTTTGTTTCTATGATTACTTCCATTATACACGTTTACCAATTTATGGAGTATATCAAATGGAAGATTTTTTTTCTGTGACACATAGAATTCAAAAAGAACGCTAAGACTCTTATCTGCTTGTTTTATCTCATTGATTGCGCGATAGTAATTCACGCTTTCCACAAGACTCTCGATTCCTAAGTCTACTTCATTATTTTGAATGCAAAAGATGCCCTTCGTTCGAAAATACAGTCCCAATTGATTGTATTGATTCGGAGTAGTGAGACTCTTCGGCAAGATAGATGCTTCAGCCAAAAATAGTTCTCGGATTTTCGTTTCTTCTCCAACCTGTATATAAATCTCCAACAAATCATTCGCGATCACAATCTTGTCATCTTGTGATTGTTGCGCAAGACATTCTTGTAATACCGGAATGGCCTTATCAAATTTCCCTGTCTTTCCGTATAGTTTCCCCCGAATATGTCTGGCATGTTTATGTACTTCGGGATAATCGAACATTTCGTATCTCTCCAGATAAAAATGTCCCAATGTGTAGTCTTCCAGCTCAAAATAGGAAATGATGATCGCAAGGATCGCTGCTGCTTTTTGCTCACTCTGACTATGGTCGATTTCAAGTCCTTGTTTACACAGATGAATACAATCTGAATAAAATCCAAGACGCAATGCATGGAAGGAAAATTTATAGTAGGTCAAAACTCGCTCATTGATATGCAGATAGGACGTGTAATGTAATAGCTCCTTGCCCTCTACATAGGTTTGATCTAATTGGCTTAGATTTTCACGTCGAATCATATATCGTTGGAAAAGCGATCTTGCCAGATACAGAGGAATTCCATGCTCACGTGAGTAGTCACAGATCACGTCATAAAGAGCCAAGCGCAGTTCTTCATTCCCTTCCGTTCCTGCGGTTTGATACAGATAGTCTAAAGAAAGAAATGTATTGCTTTTGGGACAATTTAGCAATTGCAAAGCTACTTTGTTGGTAAGAACCACATTCTTCTCTTGCATCACGGTCTCTAATAGAGTCCGAAGTGTCGCTTCGCGCTTAATTTTATGTAAATAGGGTACGATCGCTGTATAAAGTGGAATATCCAGTACTTTTGCCAGTTTCATTACATGCTGCATATTTGGTAAAGTAAAAGCATCGGATTCTATCTTACTAATGGTTCCAGAAGCTACACCTGTTCTTTCTGATAACTCAGTCAGTGTTAAGTTTGCTCTATTTCGATATACTCGTAATATGCCCCCAAAGGTCTTTCCCTCTGAAATCACAGCAAATACACCCTCCTGATGATTCCTTTTTATGGATATGATAGCACAATCACCCACGAATGATATAATCGATTTGAATCATTTTTAAATAGATTACACTTTTTAATAGAGTGAAGGAAGAAAAAATGGATCGATCATACCTATACTTGACAACATAAAAGGCTACATCCAATTTTGAGTGGATGTAGCCTTTATGCGAATAGAGCACTTGGTTTACTGAATGTGGAATCCATTCCTTACACAAGTACCCAAGATTCCTTACTGCGATTTTTCGGGGTCGTAATTGATTTCCACCAATGCTTCGGCCGCAGTCTCCCTAATATAATCAGTCGGAGAATTTAAGTAAGGTTCAATTACATTGATAAATTTTTGGTTTTTTGAAAAACCAATTATGGTTAATGCATAATCTAAAATAGGGTCATGAAGTGATGGAAGTGCGTTTGCTAATTTATCCCATTCAACTTTATCTGCTACGTCTTGAAATGTTACTGCATTAAGAAGTATCCGAAACAAACTTTCTTTTACAGCAGTGTTTTCTTCGGCAATCGCAAGAACTAAGGCATACTCTGTAAATTTTATAACTTCATTCCTATTGAGTGTTCCATACTCAAGCAAATCACCAATTTCATCTAATTTGAGATCTAGATCTTTATTTCTATTTAGGATTAACCTTTTCAGAAATGTGACGTCGATCATATTATTCCTCCTAAGGAGTTTGAATAGGTATGTGAGTGTCATTAATAATCTCTTCACTATAATAGGGGCTTTCTTTTTTGTAAATTCCACCTGTATGCCAATTTCCGTTAGAATCCAAGGACTTTTTTCCTTTTTGAACTCTAACAATCCAATTATTTCTTGCATTACTTCCTATAGCTGTTGGATCGGGTCCATGAACTCTCACTCGCCATGTCTCTTCATTTTGAATCCATTTGTATTCAAAACCGGCTTCTACCTTCCCTTTTACCGGAATTAATTCGCGTCTTTCTGCATAAGCTGGAACTCTTGATATAATATCATCTACTGTAGTTCCACGTATTCCAGTAAAATCTCCAACACGTCCTGTTCCTAACTTCGCAACATTACCAATAATGATGCTTCCACGTTCACTTTTTAAGTAAGTGAATGCACGCTTTACAAACTCACTGCCTCTTAGATAGACAATAGTGCCACTAACTACTGTACCCACTACCCATCCAGCTGCTTCGGCAACAATTACCGCATCTCCAATAAGGAAGATTTCAACTGTTTCTCCATATCTATTATGTCCTAGTGATGCATCTGCATAAGCATAACCTAACAAGCGATCAGTGATTATACCATCTTCCTGCAAGTAACCCATGTTTCGCTCATAAACATCTTTTGCAACATGGGTACTCCACTTGTTGAGAATGACTTGATATGAAACTACACCCATCAATAATTCACTGTCATAAACTCCAGTAATATCCCCTTCATAAAACCCAATTTTCCTTAAATATTCTTGCATTCTACTTATTTTTTCACTTGGAATTGTGTTGTTTAGTTTATTTAGTAACTGCACCAATTCAAATTGTTCAAGATCGACTGTATTTTTGATAACTACATCTGCATGGATTGGCCACTGCGGGAAATCAGCTGTTACGATCTTTACTTTATAACGACCTGATTGTGCAAAGCTACCAAACTGTGCAGAAACAATCCCATCCCATTCAAAAAATTGCTCCTCGGCTTTCACGTTCTTTCTAATTTGTTCGTATACTTTTTCTTTTTTATCGTTAAATATTTGAATATATGTTGTTTCATGTGGACTTTTAAATGTCCATCTGAATGTAGCACTTTTTTTAAATCCTGGTGTTGCATCAATAACAGCATAGGACGGGCTTAACTTTATTTCTTTATGAGTAGTTTGATAACCGCGGCTATCTGGTAAAGTAAGCAATGCTTTAGTAGTATTTTCTGATGCGTTTTCATGATACTGAACTTTTGCAAAGTAAGTACCAGGTTGATTTGCAAAGAAGATTGTCTCTGGTTCATCAGGGTAGAACGTTTGAATCGATTTGCCAGACTCATCTTCTAATGTTATAGCATTTGCTGAGACGAACAAATGAATCTGTGCGGCTTCTTTTAGATTCAAGCGATAGTAATCCACATCAAACCTGGAGGACAATCTATCACTATATATCTCGTCCCACTCAGATGGAATTGCTCCTTCTCTTGCACTATCGGCATCCACAGTTTCAACTGTTATACGTGTATTTAGGCTTCCATTAGTAGCGCCTAATTTTAAATAGTGAGTCGTACCTGCACTCAGATTATATTCAAGCTTCGAGAAGAGCTTTCCATATGGACCATCCGGAACGTTATCGTTTTCTGCCAATAATGTTGTGAACGAATCATCAGAATATAATTGAAGGTAAGTATCGTTTTCGGGTCCTTCGTTCTTATATGGGCTGGTAAAAAATCGATAGTTCCCAGAAACTGAAGGAGTAAACTTGTAGTACAAGCTCTTACCAGAGTTTGCCGTTACATCTAAAGGCTCATTTTCTTTCAAAATTTCAATATTTTCAGGGTCTGGGTTAGGAGATGGCGATATAGAGGGGGGCTGCCATGGTTCTACCCCTTCTATATTGATCGTAACCACATTACCGGGAGCTGCATTCTGATCGGTTATCCGAATAAAATATATCCCCGAATTCAAGGGAGTATAAGTAAGAGTATCACCCGAAGAAGATACAATTTTTGAACCATTTGGGTCATCTAAAAGTGTTAGTGATCCTGTCCAACTGAGTCCTTTTTGCACTACTTTGATAGTTTGATTTGCTTGTGCCTTTACAATGTACCAAATGTCTTTAGATGAGCCAAAAGTATCTGTCTGAGGACCTGGTAACGATACTGGTGTGGATACGAGCCATTCATACTTATTTTCTCCACCAGTTCCTCCAGTTAGCATCTTGATATAGTACGTTCCACTCGTCTCGATCCTTACATCCATACGTGAAGTAGTATCGGATAGGATTTCTTTTCTTGCACTATCATACAAGACCCAGCCTTCAAGCGGAGAGGAACCCTTCCCCCAAAGATGATAATTGAATCCAGCTTTTAATTCAGCCCGAAAGAAGATACTATCATTACCTGGAGTGGAAAAAGTAGCAATCGTTCCTTTTATCCCATCCAAAGAAACTGAATATGCTTGGTTAAGATCAGATCCATCACCAGCTGTGATAGAAAATGTCTTTCCGCTACTCCCCGAAATTACTACAAAATAGGTACTTGTTTCCGCAGGAATAAAAGTAAGAGTGTCTAAAGAAACCGTTTTTAGAGCAGCTTTGTTCGGATCATCGTATAAGTACTTACCGGTACCAAAACCACTCAAACCTGGCGTATAAACTCTTAAGGTATGGTTCGCTTTTGCTTTCACTTGATACCATATTTTCTTTTCAGGTCCAATGGTATAGGTTTGAGGCGTAGATACGGATAGAGGGATAGATTTGAGAATATAGTATTGGTGCTCCCCTGCATTCTCACCGGTTAACAATTTGATGTAGTATGTTCCACTTTTATCAACCTTGATATCAGTACGTGCAGTAGTACCAGATAAAACCTCTCGTTGTGTGCTATCGTACAAGACCCAGCCTTTAGCTAATGGGTCTCCCCAAATGTGATAGTTATATCCCTCTGTCAACTCCGCAGCAAAGTAGATACTATCGTTACCAGGACTTGAGAATTTTCCTATACTCTTTTTATCGTCTTTATCAAAAACGATTGCATATGGTTGCTCAAAGCTAGATCCATCACCAGCAGATATCGTAATTTTTTGTCCACTGCTGCCCTTTATTTTAATATAGTAAGTACCGGTGGTTTTGGGTGTATACGTTAAGGTATTCTTTGTTGTGTAAGCTAACGATGGTTGAGTTGGATCACTGTAAATGTCTTTAGAGGTCCCACTCCCCTGAAGATCTGGTGTAAATACGCTTAACGTATGATTCTCTTGTAATGTAATAGAGTACCAGTTATACCCTGAAGCTCCGATTGTATCTTCGACAGGACCAGGTGATCTTAATGGTTTGATCTCCTCTGGGAGAACAGAATTCAATGCATCCCTTTTTGGAGTAATTTCTACCTCATTCGAGATAACCCTTTCACCGGTTTCAGTCATACCCATTACTACATAGTATCTAGATTCATCAGAATTTTGATCAATGGAATGATCTACATAGGAGGTTTCCGTTAGTTTTGAAATTATCTCTTCATAACTTTTGGGATTGCTCCTACGCATTTTTACGCTATAACTCGTAATCTTGTCTTCACTATTCCAACTAAGAGCATTTCCATCCGCAGTAGGAGTTACGTCAAGATGAATACGTTTTTGAGAATCTGCTACTGAAATCTCAATATCTGTCATCTTGTCTTCATAGAAAGCTCTAATCAGTGTTGTTCCTTCAGCATGTGCGGTTATCTTTCCATTACTAACACTAATTATCGTTTCGTCTTTTACCTTCCAAAGAACCTCGTTTGTAACGTCTTTCATTGTGCCATCTGGATTTTGAAGCTCAACGGTTACTTGTTTTTCACCACCTACATGTAAAGCTACTTTTTGAAGAGAAGGAATTAATGTAGGTTCATCCTGATGTATCTGTACAGTAGTTACATTTGATAAAGTTTGTGATCCGTCGGTGCCAAGCCCAATAATTCTATACTCATGAGTGGCTCCCTTTTGTAATGAGGTATCCTTATAATTTGTTGCCCACAATTCATCCGTTATTTGTTCGAAGTCTTCATTACCAACTCGACGTTGTACAATATACTTTGAGTTTTCTGACCATTCACTCCAAGTCAACCGGATTTCTTCGTTTTCTTGTTGCGCACTAAGGTGAATAGATTCATCGGTACCAACCGATATTTCTAGCTGGATTTCTTTTTGATTGTAAAAGCCGATGATCCTCGTTTTCCCTGCATTCATTGCTTCTATCTTTTCGTTGGTTATCGAAACAATACTCTCATCTTCGACTTTCCATTTTATCTTGGTGCTTACATCTCTAGTCGTACCATCTGTAAACTTCGCAATTATTTCTATTGATTTAGATTCACCGACTTGAAAGTCAAGGCTAGTAGAATCAGTTTCTAATGTAAAGTCATTCTGTCTTTTTTTCATTTTGATTTTTACTGGCTTTGAAACAACGATATCTCTATTAGATAAGTGTGCTTCAACCATATAGTAATAGGTTATATCTGATTTGACTGTATCATCAGAAAAAGTGTTCTTCTTAAGATCAGCCGTAAGAACTTCGTACTTTCTCTTATTTTCTCCTCGCTTCACTGTATAACTAGAAGCATCCATATCTCCCCAACTTATAATGGCGCTTCCTTCATTTTCACTTGCCTTAATCTCTAGATTCTCTGGGTTAGGTGATACTTGAACTGGAATTTTTAATTCTTGTTCTCCATACTGAACAGTTACCAAAGTTGAACCAATAGCTGTTGCAGTAAACTCTCCGTTTTTAATAGATACAATATCTTTCTTTTTGGGGTTCCAAGAAACCTCTTGAGTAACATCACTACTGTTGCTATAGGAGTCACTAAAGATACGAACGTTTGTCGATTCCCCGACTCGTAATTCCACTTTTTCATGAGATGCCAATAATGATTTTACTTTTTGATCAACCTTCTCTTCTTCAGAACTTGAGAGATTCACCTCTTGTAAACTAGACGCAGACACTCTTTGCACCGCATTTGGAAGATAGCTTATTGGAGCTGAACCTGTTAATAATAGAACGAATGCTAAAAATATTCTTAGGTACTTCTTCAAAAAAACGCCTCCATTATCCCTGTTTTTTACATAACATATAAATTTTGGATTATATATCCATGTTTTTACATAGGTCTTTTTTCTTTTTTTACAAATTTTGTAGGTTACTAAGAAAAAATGAAAGGCTATCCCTTGGCCATAATTAGCCTTATGAGATAGCCGTACTACGTTGCTTCACTTCACTTATTCATTTATTATTTTGCTTCTTTAGTGATTACCCATTGTTGGCTATCCTTCATAAAAATAAAAAGCTGTCGCCCTGTCCATGCTTACGAAAAGCATAGCCCGACAACAGCTTCACCTATCCCTCAACTACTCCATCGTCAAAACAACCCGACCATTAATTTGACCTTTTTCCAAACGCTCCAATACTTCGTTGATCTGATCAAGTGGCTGCGTCTCGATGATCGCGCGAACCTTGCCACGTGCTGCAAAATCAAGCGCTTCTTGCATATCCTTGCGCGTCCCCACAATGGAGCCTTTCACCGTCACGCCATTCAACACCGTGTCAAAAATCGGGATGGGCAGCTCTGCATTCGGCAAGCCAACAACGACGAGAGAACCACCGCGTCGAACGGATTTGTATGCTTGTTCAAATGCCTTCTTGGTAACTGCCACACTGATCGCCCCGTGGACACCGCCCACCTGCTCTTGAATGGCTTGTACCGGGTCAACCTCACTACCGTTTACTGTCACATCTGCCCCTAGTTCTTTTGCCAAGTCCAGCTTTTCCTTGTGAATATCGACCGCTACGACGTTGTAGCCCATCGCCTTGGCATATTGGAGAGCCACATGTCCCAAGCCGCCGATGCCGTAGATTGCCACCCATTCACCCGGCTTCACGTTTGCTACTTTCAATGCTTTATACGTGGTTACCCCTGCGCACAGGATCGGCGCTGCTTCCACATCGCCCAGCTCATCAGGAATGCGTGCTACGTAAGCAGCAGGCGCTACGCAATATTCAGCATAGGCACCGTCAGCGGAATAGCCCCCGTTTAACTGTTGCATGCACAGTGTCTCCCACCCTGTCAGGCAGTAGTCGCATTCGCCGCAAGCGGAGAATAACCACGGAATGCCTACACGATCACCAATTTTCAGCGAGGTAACACCTTCCCCCAGCTTTTCGACAACACCTACGCCCTCATGTCCAGGAATCAAAGGCAGCTTTGGCTTCACAGGCCAATCCCCGTGTGCCGCATGCAGGTCTGTATGGCAGACACCACACGTTTTGATTTTTACCAGAACCTCACCGTGTCCGACCTCTGGAATAGCGACTTCCTTTACTTCCAGCTTTTGATGGAACTCGTTGACCACTGCTGCTTTCATCTTGACCATCCTCCTCTTTTTCCCCTTCAGGCATGTGTGCAAAGGGCAGGTGTTCTTCCTGCCTCCTACTAATTGCAAGCAGTATGCCAACATGAAAACGCTTAAAAAACGAGTCATTATGCGGCTTCTTTTCTTCCACTCAGCCGATATTGCGGCACATGAGCCGAAAAAACGGCCCACTTGCCAACCTTTTGGCCGAAAAAGGGTATTCCTCCCTGCCTGCGGTATTACTACGTAGTGGAAAAAGGGGGCGAAGGCATGCAAATATCCAAGTTCATGACGCCGGAAATCATTTTCGGGAACCAGTCTCTCGGCCAGGTAGGGGAAAGCTTGCGCCGATTGGGAGCTTCTCGCGTCTTTCTTGTCAGTGATCCTGGTGTCGCAAACGCTGGCTGGGTCGAACGGATCATCTCTTACTTGCAGCAGCAAAGGCTCGACTACCATCTATGGACGAACGTGACAGCCAATCCGAAAGATTACGAGATTCATGCCGGGATTGCCGAATATCGTGCCAAGGAATGCAATGCTATTCTCGGTGTTGGTGGAGGCAGTGCGATCGATGCAGCGAAGGCAATCGCGCTGTTGGCTACCAACGAGGGCAGCATCGTCCAATACGAAGGCGTCGACAATATCCAGCATCCCCTTCCACCCATGGTGATGGTACCGACGACAGCCGGCTCCGGTTCGGAGGTTTCGCAATTTTCCATCATTGTAGACAGTTCACGTAAGATGAAAATGGCGATTATCTCCAAGTCACTCATACCCGATATCGCCATCATCGACCCGCAAACCTTGATGACCAAGGACAAGCTGCTCACTGCCAATACAGGCATAGATGTGCTGACACATGCCATTGAATCGTATATTTCGCTCGCCGCGACGCCGCTTACCGAGGTGCATTCGCTGCAAGCCATGCGTCTCATCGCCAAGCATTTGCGCCCATCTGTCGCCAGTCAATACAATACGGAGGCTAAGCAGGCGATGGCCATGGCGAGTCTTCAAGCCGGAATCGCTTTTTCCAACGCCATACTTGGTGCTGTGCATGCCATGTCCCATCAGCTCGGGGGATTCCTCGACGCTCCGCATGGCGAGGTGAATGCCATCCTGCTCCCCCACGTACTCGAGTACAACTACATCGCAGCACCGGAAAAATACAGGCTAATCGCAGAATGCCTCGGGGAAAACACGGCGGGCTTGAGCACACATGCCGCCTCTCGTCTCACACTCAAAGCGGTCAAGGAGCTGGTAAGCGATCTGGAGGTGCCCCAATTGTTGTCGGCCATCGGGCTACATCCAGAGCAGATCGACCTACTTAGTAGTCTCGCCGTACTGGACGTGTGCATGACGACCAATCCCCGTGACATGACCGTCCACGATGTCGCGTCGTTATTTCGCCAAGCCTTGTAGGAGGTTCGTCATGCATACCAAACAAGAGATTTTGGAAAAATTGACCGGGATTCAATCCTCACGAAAAAGCTATTACAGTGAGCTCGTCTATCTGATCGAGGAGATGAAAAAGAAAAACAAGCAGCTCGCCGTCATTAACCAGCTGACACAAATTCAGATCAGCGCCACCTGGCAACAAACAACCAGTTATATCGCCGCACAGCTCTCGCAAATTCTCGTGTTCGAGCATTTTGCCCTGACCATCGTGAAGGGAGGCATGCTCTCCTCCTATCTCGCCAAGTGGAATGACGGGGATTGGCAATGCTATACGCTGACACAGACTGTTTCAGTGGAAGCCCCTGTGCTCACTGGGCAGGTCCATTTTACCCTTGCCGAAGCGCTGCCTGAGCATCACGCCACCTCTGTTCCGCTGCGCAGTCAATTGAATCAGACCTTTGGTTTTTTGACGCTCTTACGCCAAACAAAGAAGCTCGTCGATCGGGACGAAGCCGAATTGATCCAGCTCGTCGCCAGCCATGTAGGTGTCGTCGTAGAAAACAGCCTGCTTTTTCAAGACGTGAATGAAAAGATCAAAATCGAAGCCCAACTGATTCAATCCGCAAAAATGGCTGCGATTGGCGAGATGGCTGCCGGCATTGCCCATGAGCTGAACAGTCCGCTCACGGCCATCCTCGGAAACTCTCAATTGCTCATGCGCGAGATGACGGATGCCCCAGAGGCTCCCTTGATGAAAGACATCTATCAATGCGGCGTGCGCTGCAAAAAGATCATTCAAAACCTGCTCACCTTTTCGCGACAGGAAGAGTACTTGTTTTCCACTACCTCTATTGACGAGGTCGTAGAGGACGTACTCGGGCTGATTGGCTACCAGCTGTCTGTTTCCGGCTTGACCATAACCCGGGAAATGTCCGAGCCTCCTCTGCTGTTTCATGGAAGCCGTCATCAGATCGAGCAAATTGTGATCAATCTCCTGTTAAATGCACGTGACGCTGTGGCAGGCAGGGCATCTCCACACATTGTCATCCGTTCCTTCCTCGTACAAGAGGAGGATAGCTCTTTCGTAGGCTTATCCGTTTACGATAACGGCACAGGGATTTGTGCAGAGCAGCTTTCGCAGATTTTTCAGCCTTTCTTCTCGACGAAGGAACGGACAAAAGGGACAGGTCTCGGGCTTTCCGTCAGTCTTGGAATTGCAGAAGCACATGGCGGGAAGCTGTTTGCCGAAAGCGTAGAGGGAGAGTACAGCAGGTTTACGATGCATTTGCCACTGTTAGCTGACGAGGAGGACAACGATGGAGAAAAAACGGATTTTGATCGTGGATGATGAAACAGAAGTGACTACCTTTTTTACCTATTTCCTCAAGAAAAAAGACTGCGATATCGTCGTCGCCAATTCTGGCAAGGACGTGGAACGGCTGCTTCACTCGGATTCCACCGGCTTTCACGCTGCACTCGTGGACCTGAAGCTGCCAGATGCCGACGGATTGACGCTGCTCAAACAGATCAAGGCAGTATTTCCCGCCTGCGAAGTCTTGATCATGACGGGCTTCAGCACGATTAAATCGGCTGTGACAGCGATGCAATGGGGCGCGAGAGATTACTTGGAGAAGCCGTTCGACGATCTGGACAGTTTGGAGCAGGTCATCGACGCAGTGCTCTTCTCTTCCAGCAAACACAGCGATCACCTATCCCAAGAAGCCGCCCAATATGGTATCGTGTATTCATCTGACAGTCCGATGGCCAATGTATGCGCAATTGCCAAAAAATTAGCAAAAAAGGCGATCCATGTGCTCATTGAGGGCGAAACGGGTACCGGCAAGGAGCTGATGGCCCGTTTTCTCCATGGAGCAAGCAATCGCGCCCAGCAGCCTTTTGTCGCTTTTAACTGCGGGGCAGTGCCGGAATCCTTGCTGGAAAGTGAGCTGTTCGGCTATGAAAAGGGCGCTTTTACCGGAGCGCTCAAATCTCGCAAAGGCTTGTTCGAGCTGGCACATAACGGAACACTGTTTCTTGACGAGATCGGGGAGGCTCCCCCTTCCATCCAAGTGAAGCTCTTGCGTACGTTAGAGACGGGAGAGTTCATGCGCGTCGGTGGCGAGCAGATCGGTCAGAGCAATATTCGCTTTATTTCTGCTACCAACCGCGATCTGGAGCATGAAGTCGGGATGAATCGTTTCCGCAGTGACCTGTTGTATCGTCTGGAAGGGATCAAGCTATCGATTCCTCCTCTTCGCGAACGAGTTCAGGATATCTCCACAATCGCGCACTACTACTTGCAAAAGCGCAGTGGAGGGCCCTGCGAAATCGATCAGGATGCCATCGAGCTCTTGCAGCGTTATGATTGGCCGGGCAACGTCCGCCAACTGATCAACGTACTGAATCAAACCATTGCGTTGCACGAATGCGATCGACTGCGTGCCGATCATTTGCCAGCCAATTTGCGGAATCGCATGGTACAGGTGCATCCACCCACTGTTCCCAAACGGATAGAACAAGTCATCGATCACGAATGTGAGCACTTTGTCGATACGATCAGCCGCCTTGTCACCTCTGTAGACGGGATCGACTTCGATTATTTGATCAAGCGGGTTAAACAGCTCGAAGGCGAGATCGGGCGAACGATTATCGAAAAGGGCTTGACCGAAACGAATGGAAACAGACAGCTTTTAAGCAAAAAATTAAACATCACCAAACGGACGATTCGCTACATTTTGAACGAAAAAGCATAACGTCTGAATTGGCGCATCTAGGAGGCATTCACGTCGTGGTACCCGAAAAACCTTTCTCGACCCTGAAAAAAATCCCTGCTGACTTCTCTCTATCTGCCGTTATTGTTGGACTCATCGCCACGATGGTCTCCTATGCAGGACCATTGCTGATCGTCTTTCAAGCTGCCAAGGGTGCCGGACTCAGCGATGCAGTCCTCGCCTCTTGGATTTGGGCCATCTCGATTGGGAGCGGCTTGACGTGCATTGTGCTCAGTATCTGGTTTCGCACCCCGATCATCACTGCTTGGTCGACGCCGGGGGCCGTTCTGTTAGTCACCAGCTTGACGGTATACTCCTTTCCCGACGCGATTGGCGCGTATATTTTTTCGGCCGTGGTCATTACGCTCGTCGGTGTTTCTGGTTTATTTTCCGTCTTAATGAAATACGTCCCGCAGTCGATAACGACCGCCATGCTCGCGGGGATTCTCCTGTCTTTTGGCGTAGAAGTCTTTGTTTCCATGCAACACCTGCCTGCATTGGCTCTGCCGATGATCTTTTGCTACCTGTTCGCCAAACGCTGGTCTCCACGGTATGCTGTCGTACTTACGCTTTTGGTCGGCTTGGGTGTCGCCTTTCTTTTGGGGCGTTTGCAAATGGACAATGTCCAGATGTCCCTCGTCCAGCCCGTCTTTACGATGCCGACGTTTTCTCTCGATGCGATCATCGGCTTGGGGATTCCATTGTGCATCGTCGCGCTTGCCTCTCAAAACGCCCCAGGAATTAGCGTCTTAAAAGCAGACGGGTACGATACACCTGCTGGACCGCTCGTAACGACTACTGGTATCGCTTCTCTATTGCTCGCTCCTTTTGGTTCACCAGGCATCAATCTCGCGGCGATTACAGCTGCGATTTGCACGGGAAAAGAAGCTCATCCGGATCATACCAAGCGCTACATTGCCGGAATTGCCTGCGGCGGCTTTTACTTACTCTTCGGGATGTTTGGCGCTACAATGGCTTCGGTGTTCGCTGCCTTGCCCAAAGAATTGATCGCCGTCATTGCTGGCTTGGCTCTGTTTGCCTCGCTCAGTTCCAGCCTCGCACAGGCGATGAGCGAAGCGAAGGAACGGGAAAGCGCCCTGGTTACGTTTCTTGTCACGATTTCCGGCATCTCCATTGGCGGAATCGGTGCTGCTTTCTGGGGCTTGATTGCGGGGGTGATCACCCATTTGATTTTGAATGGCAATGTGAAAAGCTGGTTTGGGAAAAAGAAGAATACGCAGCCGTTGGCATAGCTGCCTGAACGTGAGGAGAGTGTCCCGTGAAAAAATGGTTTGGCGTCATCACTCTTTCAGCTTTCCTTTTAGCGGTCGGCTCTGCTTGCACGACGAAGGAGCCCACACACTCCTCAAGTGGTTTTGCGCTATCGAAAACTTTTTCATCCACAGAAGAAATCACCCAAGACGCCATGGTTATTTTGAGAGGCTCCGTTCCCAAAGCATACAAAGAAGAAAAAACCGAAGTCCTCTTATTCTATGTGTATGAAGTAGCCGTGGACAACGTGTTTCAAAACCTCACCGATCACCAGATTGAGGCAGGAGATACGATCAAGCTGTACCGCATCGTAGGTTTTCAACCTGATAAAGATAAAGAGATTGCTCCGATTGCGGATCATAAGCAGACTGAAATTCCAGAAGGCGAATATCTTTTGTTTCTCAACGGTGGTTATGATGAAGAAGTTGGTCACGTGAGATGGTTTCCAAATACCCCTAATCAGTTATTTAAGGCGACCGGTGGGGACAGCGGCACCGAATATAAGAACGTGTTTGTGTCAGACGAGATTCCATCTATTACGGAAGAGGATGTACTGGATGCAATTTAAGCAATGGCTCCTCGAATGAATCTGAGGAGCCGTTTTGTATGTTCCCTGAAACTAGCGGTAAAACCCTTGTTCCTCTGCGTAATTTCCCCAATGCGGGCGGCTACCATCTCGATCCGTAAAAGAATACTCGTCCGACAAGCCCCATGTACTGAGCGTTTTCCCTGTTTTGTCTGCGACTGCCGGGTCCGAAGCCAGCGCAACCACCGCTCGACCGATGTACGTAGGTGTTTCCGACATGATGAAATGCTTATCTTGCTTCGCCGCCTCTCTCCACGTCTCTTCTGTCACGCCAAATTGATCGAGCATTGCTTCTGATCGCAGGAAGCCCGGTGTTAAAGCCAACGCGGTAACCCCGTGCGAGCGCAGGTCCTCTGCCATCGACACCGCTAGATGAATCGTCGAGATTTTTGCCAAGCTGTAGTACAGATTGCCGCGGTACCGATAGTCGATTCCGTCCGTGATCTCGATAATCAGCCCTTTTTTCTGTGCGACCATGAGTGGAACCGCATAGTGACTGGTAATCATATGCGTACGAATGGCGCGTTCTTGCATCAATAGACCGTCTACCAATGGCTGCTCCCAGAACGGCGTCCCCCAGTGAGTCAACGGATCTCCACCCCAGATGTCATTGACCAAAAGATCGAGTTGTCCATTTTGCTCCGCCTTTACTCGCTCAAAGAATGCTTTTACCTCTTGTTCCTGCGTATGATCGACTCGCACAGCGATCCCGTTTCCGCCGCTTGCCGTCACGAGCTCTGCTGTCTCTTCAATTGTCTCCTGTCGTGCCATATCAGAGTGCTGACCACGCACCGTGCGTCCCGTCACATATACCGTCGCCCCTGCCTCTCCCAGACTGACCGCAATCCCCCGTCCTGCTCCTCTTGTGCCGCCTGCTACCACCGCTACTTTGCCTTGTAATGGCTTCATTCGTCATGCCTCCTTATCGATTCATACATGGAGCATAACGAAGTAAATATGACAACTGCTGTCATATTCGTTACGATACAATCAAAGCAATGTTGTTTTTACTTCTAGGAGGGCTTTTTATGCGGGCAGATCGACTCCTTGCGATTTTGTTACTCTTGCAAAACCATGGTCGTATGACTTCCAAGCAATTAGCTGAAAGGTTGGAGGTGTCCGAGCGAACCGTTCATCGTGATATGGAGGCTTTGAGTGCGTCAGGCGTTCCCGTCTATGCGCTGCGCGGTGCAGATGGGGGCTGGGCATTGGCAGAAGGGTATCGCAGTAATTTGACCGGAATGAAAATAGATGAGCTGCAATCACTGCTAGTAGCGTCCCCCGCTGCCTTGTTGAATGATCTCGGACTGCATGAAAACTATGAAGCTGCTTTTCTCAAGCTGCTGTCCGCGCTGCCCAAAACGGTTCAGCAGGATGCTATCCACGTACGTCAGCTCCTTCATATCGATGGGGCTGGCTGGCATGAATCGACGGAGACGTTTTCTTTCTTATCGGTGGTTCAAGATGCCGTATGGCTCTCCCGCAAGCTGTTCATTCGTTACATGCGCGAAGATGTGGCTGTAGAGCGCATTGTCTGCCCGCTCGGACTCGTCGCCAAGCGAAGCATTTGGTATTTGGTCGCAAAAGTGGACGAGGACATGCGGACGTACCGGATTTCACGACTATTGGATGCACAACTCCTGGATGATGGCTTCATCCGCCCAAGCGATTTCGACCTCGCTTCTTATTGGGAACAATCCACAATGGACTTCAAGTCCAGCCTCCCACGTTATCCTGCGCGGTTGCTAGTCAAAAAAGAGACGTTGCCTGCTGTAAAACAGGAGCGTTATATAAAAATAGCTTCCACCCAAGCCGCAACAGACGACTGGATGGAAGCAGAGGTTGAATTTCATACACTTGCATCAGCATGCTCGCTAGTGCTCAGCTTCGGCCCGCACATTCAAGTGCTGGAGCCACAAGAACTGAAACGTGAGGTCCTAGAGCAGGTGCGTGCTATACTTGGCCTGTACGAGGTCCCGAATTAGCAAGGACTTTTGTTTCTCGTCCGTACATGAGCAGGACGATTGCTCCCACGATCAGCACCGCGGTAAATACACTAAAAATGAACGTGTAGCTGTAATGATGCGACGAGTAGTAACCGACGAGATACGGCGCGATAATACTGCCGATTCTTCCGACACCGGATGCCATACCAGAACCGGTAGCGCGCAGCGGTGTCGGATAATTTTCCGGTGTATACGCGTACAAAGCACCCCAAGCACCCAGATTGAAGAAGGACAAGAAGGCTCCCGTCACCAACAGCTCCATGGTGCCACTGCTTTGTCCAAAAGCGAAGGCCATCACACCGGTCATGAACAAGAAGGTCGCCAGCGTCCATTTCCGTCCCCATTTTTCCACGAAATAAGCTGCCGCGAAATAGCCTGGCAGTTGGGCCAACGTCATGATCAGTACGTACTGGAAGCTTTTGATCATTGTAAAGCCTTTGTCGACCAAAACAGATGGCATCCATAAAAACATGCCGTAGTACGAGAACGCAATTGCAAACCAGACGACCCACAGCGTAATCGTCTCTGTGCGATGGGACGTCAACAGCTTTCCAACAGGAATCTTCTCGGCATGCTTTTGAAACTGCGGAGATTCAGGAATGCTCCTCCGAGCGAACCAGGCATACACGACGGGCAATGCTCCGATCATGACAGCCACGCGCCAGCCGTAGTCCGGAATGATGAAATACGCTATGACGGCTGCCGCGATCCACCCAACCGCCCAAAAGCTCTCCAACAGCACAACCGTACTTCCTCGCTTCTCCGGTGGCGCAAACTCGTTTACTAGCGTCGAGGCTACCGGCAGTTCGGCACCCAAGCCTAGTCCCATCAGGAACCGGAACAGCATCATAGTCGCAAAACCAGTTGCGAAAGCGCTCGCAAAGCTCGCCAAACCAAACAAGACCAAGGTCAGTAAAAACACTGGCTTGCGGCCAATTCGGTCAGCCAAATAGCCACCTACAATCGCCCCTATCGCCATGCCGACGAGATTACCCGTCCCTAGCAGCCCGGCCTCTTCCCCTGTCAAACCCCATTCCTGTCGTAATGCCACCATAATAAAAGATAAAAGTGCAACATCCATGGCATCGAACATCCAGCCAAAACCGGCTGCCCAAAAAACTTTTTTGTAAGGCTTTGACATTCTCGTTCCCTGCTTTCCTTTCTTTTGCGCATGATATTCGCGCCTAGTTATCATTTCGTTTTTTCGTCCAATATCCTGCTCACAGAAAAAAGTTCGACTATTGTGATAGTAGGCTTTCCCAAGAAGCTCCATTCTAACCAGACCATGACGAAAAGGCAGTCCGCTGATTCGTAAGACCGCCATTTTGAAACAAGGGACTATTGTTCTTATTGAGGAAGCCGCTGAATGAATCTGTTCATGAGCAAAGAAAGAGAAATCAAGATAGGAGGGTCGTCCGGATGAGGCACATGAAGAGTAACTTGCTGATGAGGGACGATCGCAGTTGGTGTGACAATGATTGGTTTCTTGGAACGTGTTCGCAATGTCTCGTACGGCAAGAGAAAATCCATCGCCTGCATGCCCCAGGCAACAGACGTCGCCATCAAGTAATACGTGCCCGGTTTGACATTGGTAAAACAAAAATTGCCTAGTGAGGGTAGCAATGTTCCGTATAAAGGAAGACCTTCTGGAATTGGCTTGGCAAACAATCCAATCAAAATGACACCTTGAAAAGGCTCTGTGGACTCGATTGTCCCTGCAATGGTCATGGGTCGCTCGGGGGCCGGATGTAACCGAGTCCACTCTGTTAACTGCTGCAAGGAAAGGAGACGGTCTTCTGCTAGCTGGGCCGTTTCTCGAAATTCGCTAGGCGATACCCCGACACGCTCCGTAAAACGGGTAGAGAACGTCCCCAGGCTCTGCTGTCCAATTTCCAGACCGATGTCGCGAACACTCATATTCGTCCTTAGCAGTAAATCCTTTGCCCTCTGGAGTCGCATGGTCGATACGTAATAAAGAGGCGGGAGACCGATTCTTTCTTTAAAAATCCGCGCAAAATGATACTGGCTATACGCAACATGATTCGCCAACCGGGAAAGTGGTAAAGGCTCGTCTAAATGCCGATGTATATAAGCGATCACTTCGTCAATTTCGGTATACCTGTCCATAAATCGAACTGCTCCCTCCCTCTTTTGCACAGCCAAATACAGAACGTCTGTTCTGAAATAAAATTTACCATATTTTTCTGAACGATGGAAGGAGTAAATTGCAGCACTTACGCTTTCGTTTTCTGCAAACGGATTTCGTCCAGAAACGCTTGCATCGTGTTCGTTACAAATGAATCTTTTCTGCGAATAAAAACGGTTATGACCTCATGATAAGGCTCCGGGATGCGATGAATATGAACCGTTCCGCTCTCGACCAAGTGATGTACTGCCGACTTCGGTAAAATGGTAATGCCGATCCCCGCTGCTACGCCCCCGATAATTGTCTCAAACGTTCCGAACTCCATCACTTTTTTCGGAATCAAGCCTTCTACCTTCATCCAGGTCTCTAACCGTTCTCGATACCCGCAGCCCTTTTTGTAGAGCAAAAGAGCTTTCCCTGTGATATCACTGGCAGTGAAGGAACTGTTTTTCGTTACCAACACCAGCTCCTCTTGAAACACCTGCTCCTGCTCGATCAAAGGATGGTTGATCGGTCCACTCACGAACGCTCCATCCAGCGCGAGATCCAATACTTTTTGCAGCAAATGCTCTGTCACGCCTGCCTTGAGTGAAATATCCACATGCGGGTACTGGCTGCAATACGAGGATAGCAACCTCGGAAGGGCATTGATTGTCTCGACCATCCCGACCTCCAGCACCCCGGACGGCTCGGAAGCCCGATGAAAGTACTTTTGCATTTCTTCGAATTTGGCGATGATCTCTCGCGAATACTCGAGCAGGCGCTTCCCTTCTGTATTTAAAGTCATGCCTCGCTTGTTGCGATAAAACAAAGGTGTCCCCAGCTCTTTTTCCAGCAGCTTGATCCGCGCCGTCACATTCGACTGAACGTAGCTCAGCTCGGCGGCGGTCTTGCTCACGCTGCCCAATGTGGCGACCATCTGGAATATTTTCAAATCATTGATCTCCACGTTTTTCTCCCTCCTTTCATCTATCACTGAAAATGATACATAAAGTTATTATCAATCATTATACTAACATATTTCCATCCAGTATGATGTGATAAGTCAACATCATAGAGGAAGTTCAAAAAAAGGGAGAAATCGCATAATGAACAAGCAACTACTTTTGGGGTCTATTCTCTGCATGGTCGCCAGTATGTCATGGGGGGCAATGTTTCCGGTTGCGCACATCGCACTGCAAGAGATCGATCCATTTTACTTCTCATTTCTTCGCTATTTTTTCGTAACAATCATTTTGTGCGGTTTGCTCTGGGCAAAAGAAGGCTTGTCTGCTTTTCGTTTTGAGGGGCGCGGGAAGTCTCTGCTGTTTTTTGGAACAATGGCGTTTACCGTCTACAATATGGGAGTCTTTCTCGGGCAGGATTTGATGGGAGAGCCAGGCACGATTGCAGCATCCATTATGGAAGTGCTTATGCCGATGATCTCGATTGTCCTTTTGTCCGTTACCACTAGAAAGCTGCCGCCGTACTATACGCTGGCGACGATTCTGGTAGCTTTGGTCGGTGCTGTCCTAGTTATTACCAATGGCAATCTTACCTTCTTTACTACAGCAAGTGAGCATTTGCTCCCGTTGTTCTTCATTTTCATCGGTGTCGTGGGTTGGGTCGTCTACTCGATCGGCGGCGGGCGTTTTAACACGTGGTCTACGCTTCGCTACTCCACGTTGACGTGTCTCTTGGGAACAGGCGTGAATTTCGTAATTGTCACGACTTCCTCACTCTTTCAATGGCTTCCGGTTCCTACCATCGAAACGGTGATGTCCATCAAATACGAAATGGCGTTCATGGTTCTTTTACCTGGCTTTGTAGCTCTTTTGAGCTGGAATGCAGGTATCAAGCTGCTCACTCCGCTCAATGGCATTTTGTTTATCAACCTGGTTCCGATCACGACCTTTGCCATGATGGCGTTTCAAGGTTATGAGATCAGCCGTTACGAATTGTGCGGCACCTTGCTCGTGATCCTTGCTCTAATTGGGAACAACCACTTCCAAAGAAAGCAACTGCAATACCGTTCAGTCACAAAGCAACAACCGAGTGGAAGAAAAGTTCCGTCCATGTAGTCTAAAAAAAGGAAGGATAGAAATTCAGGAAGCCCTGAATCTCTATCCTTTTTTTATATCGACGGTCGTCGCTACCCCTGCGTGACAAGCATACATTTTTAACAGAAGTGATCCGAATATTGTCCGACTAGTACCTTCGTCGTTTCAATCCAGAGCTTCCGGTGCAAAATTGTCGGACCCAATCTTCTTTCCATAAACCGCAACATAGGCTCGTTGTCATGCTCAACAAAGCACATGCCAAAGGGAAACGCTGGCTGCACCTGTGCAATGGTTTTCATCAACAGCGTAATTCCTCTTGCTTGCTGCTGATACTTCTCCTGGACGAACATCGTTTTGTACAAAAGCAGATTACCGGCCATTCGCTGTACGATCACCCAGCCAATGACTTTCCCCTGATAGCGCAAGCCTGTGCTATAGTCGGGATCAAATTTTCCTTCTTCAAAAAACGGAGACAATTGCGGCGTGTACCATTGCCCTTCTCCCTGTTCAATGTCCAGTCGCTCTGCTGGGGTCAGGTCTTTCCATGGAAAGAGGGTAAAACCTACGGGGAGCGCCAGCCTCTCCACCCAATGGCATTCACCCAACCGCATCGAGCCGAGTGTGTACATATAGGTTTTTACCCTTGGCAACTGCCATCCTTCCCTGATCGCAATTTTGGAAAGCCATGAAAAATCTTGTGCTTTGATGAAGCCAGCGAACTGACCATCGCTGATGCCTTGCTCTCTCATTTTTTGCTCAGCGTGCCACAGCAGCTTCATGCCCATTCCCCGCCGTTGATGCCCCTCTGCTACCACAAGCTCGATGATCTTGGCCTGTCCTTCATTTACAGCGGATCGCCCCAACACGATGCCCGCAGGCTGATTGTTGTTAGAAGCCCCGAATCCCCAAACAGATGAGCCGTTGATATGGTCCAGCAACTCCAGGTGCTTGGGGTGCACTAACGATTTATACGCCCGCGCAGTACTAGCAGTCAGTTCCTCTAGTTGCAATGTTCGTACCTCCTCGATGGACTTTGGCTTACTCATTGCTTGGGTTTTACAGGTGCTGTTGCAGTACCTTGTATTAAGTTCCCGGCCTTATCCCTTATGAAGCCTGGTTCAAAGGAAAGCTTGCTCTGTTCCGTGATGAGAGACCCGAACGTGTTGTAGAACGTATCCTGAAACGTTACGCGAATGGTGTTTCCTGACACCTGGAATTTGGCATACCCCGTCACTTCTCTCTTGTCGTCAAAATTTCCGGAAGGTGAGAATAACAACCGCAAATTGGGATTTGGGTCATTACGTAGTGGCTCTGACGCCGACAATGTATAGGTTGTTCCCTCTTCGGTAACGTCTGGGGACAATTGTGGGTTTGTAGCATCAAACCCGACACCGATCTCCTCTGTATCCAGCAAATCTTGGCCGCGATACAGCTTGAACACTGCATAAGAGTTGTCATCTTCTGTAACCGCTGGTTTGGCCTTAAACGTCACTCCATAATCTCCATGGGTCATCTCCAGTAAAGACTCGTCGACCTCAACGGTGATGTACTCCTTTTCATTGATTACAAAACGATCCAACTGGTTGTCATAGTTGTACGAGAGAGGCTGGTTTTTTACAGATACCTCAAGATATTCGCTCAATGCCCTTTTGTCCATTGCGGGCTCCCATTTGTCGCCAATCGTAACTTGACGGTTCTGAGTCGGAGCAATCGGCAGCTCGATCTTTGCATCCGGCCAACGATCTACGCGTGGATTATTGAACAACATTTGTGCTTTTTCTACATAGGACATCCAGTGTGTTTTTTCTGGACCTTCACGCAGAAGCTCGACCTTTGAATAGGCTGCATCGATCATTTCCTGAGTGACCTTTGGCCTCAGTTCGACCAGATCATTCGTCGTATAAAGCCCCTCCACTGCTCGCTTTGCTTCCTCCAGCAGATTATCCCCTTGATCAAATAGCTCCTTCGCTCTTTGAATGGCCGCTAACAGGAATACCTTTGTCTCCGAGCCATCTTTTAGCCTATCTACCTTTACCTTCGCTGCATCGATGGTGCTCTGTGTCACTTCCGGTTTTAGCGCTGCCTGGCTTTCATCGGTGAACAGGTCACGAACGGCTTTTTTTGCTTCGACTAGCAGCAAGTCGTCATACTGCTCCTGTGCCTTCCCGATATCAGCAAGCAGACCCGGCTTTTCCGATACTCGATTGTCCAGACCCTCGACCAGCTTCTTCGCATCATCGATCTGTTTCTGGGTCGTTCCTGCCCGCAGCTCCTCTTTCTTCCCATCCGTAAACAGCTCTTCGACAGCTCTCTTCGCCTTTAGCAGAGCCGGGATCGGTGGAGGATCGATTGGGGTCGGAATCACAATGACGGGGTCTCTGAAACGGATGGAAAAACTGTCACTTGTGACATCTTTCTGTGCGCGCTTGATGTTTCGCTTGTCGATCGTGAAGCTGACCTCTTTTACAGTGTCCGCGACGGTATGCTTTTTGGCCTGTCCCGTAAACAAAATGATGAGCTCGTCGTCACTCTCTTGGTTGACCTCAATATCCAGCGCCTCAGGCAGATTATGTACTTCGATATCATCGGCAGATAATTCGCCAAGGAACTTGCCATTTGATAGCTTGAGCGTTTGTTTGGCTGTGATGCTGCCATCATTTGCTCCTGCTTCTTCTATCATGGTCTCGCTGACAGAAAGCGTGGGCAAATCAGGCAGTTCCGCTCCATCTACGGCTATCTCAAAGACGGCTTCCGCATCGTCCATTTTTGCCGTAATTTCTACCAGACCTTCATTCTTTGCTGTTACCTTGCCCTCGATGTTGACAAAGGCAATTCGTCTATTGCTAGAGCTCCAGAGCAGCTCCCGTCCAGTAACGATGCGGTCATTTTCATCAAATGCAACGGCGATGAGCGTTAGCGACTTATCCGTATTATCTTTGGTAGATAGCCGCGCATCTTCAACGACCGCTACCAGCTCGATCCGCTCTGCTTTTGTCCCTCTTTCGGCAATCACGTATGGTTCAAATTCCTCTTCTTCACCGTCATACTGCAAGCGCAGGGAAACCGTCTGTTCTTTTTTCGTGGCACGAATCGGAGAAAAACTGAGCAATACTAGCTGCTCTTTCTCTAGCCAAATAAAGTTTTTGATTTTGATCCGTGTAGGATTTCGATCATCTATGGCGGCCATCAAACGGAAATTCTTTGCAGCAGGTGCCTTGTCTGGGGCATTCTCCAATCGGTAGGCAATAAATCCATTCGTCGCTGTGTGCCCCTCAGACTCTAGCAAGGACTCCCATGACTGGTTCTCTTCTTCTACTGCTTCCCCTGATGCCTCTCGTACTTCCCCATCCGTTTGCTCTTCTACTACTGAAGCGCTGACTGTCCCGATTGTCTGGATTTCTTTAATCGGATAGGAAACGGCTGCATAGGCATTGCCGACAAAAGAAAGCAAAAAACCCGTGGATACAACCGCTGTTAGGATTGTTTTGGCTTTTGGCTGCTGTTTGCCCATATGTAAATACCCCCTCTTTTTCTTTTGTATGACAAAATCATGCAAACCAATGCTATCAGAGGAGGAAATGAAAAAAACCTAACAAAAGTTAGGTTTTTGACGTTCTTTTTTTAGACGAGTAACAGATCAACAAAAGATGCTTGATCCAGATTCCCGAAAAACTCCTGAAGATTAATGTCGGCGAGTCTCTCACTGATTGAGGAACGATCATACGGCGTATCTCGCAGCACTGCTTCCAGCTCCGCTACATCACGTACACCGAAGAAATCTCCGTATATTTTCACTTCTTTCATTTTGCCTTTTTCAATATCAAGCTGAATCTCCACGGTGCCGATATCGAAACGTTTGGATTGACGATAGTTGCTTTTCGGAGACTTGCCGTAGTTCCACTCCCAAGTCTGGTAACGGGAACGGGAAAGCTCGTGAATGTTCTCCCAGTCCTTTTCAGTCAGCTTGTATTCTTCGATCTCCCCTTCTCCAAAAATCGAACGGAGAATCGCCTGACGGAACTCTTCAATGGTCATCTTCGTCTCCAAAAACTCCGAGATGTTGGCGACACGGCTGCGAATAGATTTGATCCCTTTGGACTGGATCTTCTCTGCGTTTACCTTGAGAGCAGACACGACGTTTTCCATCTCCGAATCAAAAAGCAGCGTGCCGTGGCTGAACATGCGTCCTTTGGTCGAATACTGTGCGTTGCCAGAAATTTTCCGTTCCCCGACCTGTATGTCATTTCGTCCTGTCAGCTCTGCTTCTACCCCTAATGTTTTCAAGGCTTGTACCACAGGCGCCGTGAATTTGCGGAAATTGTGGAAGGACTCACCGTCATCATTCGTAATAAAGCTGAAGTTGAGATTGCCCAGATCGTGATAAACAGCGCCGCCTCCAGACAGTCTCCGAACGACATGAATATGATTTTCCTCTACATAAGTTGCATTAATCTCCTCAATAGTGTTTTGGTTTTTTCCGATAATAATAGAAGGTTCATTGATATAAAACAGCAAGTAGTCGTCACTATTGGGCAAATGCTTCAGGGCGTACTCCTCAATCGCCAAATTGATGCGCGGATCTGTAATCCCTTGATTATCGATGAATTTCATGAGATAGCCTCCATCCGTAAGCGTTCTATCTTCCTAATCATACCATTTCCTGCTGGTCTGTACTGCTTTCGAATCTGCTCATGTATGCAGCAACGATGACTTATCTTATTTTTTTTGCTGATTTTTTGAAAATCCTCTATAAAAACGTTTACATATTGTCGATAATTGACGTAATCTAGGGGCAATCATCTTGGTGTTTTCTTTTCTAGATAAAATACTATGGATCAACGAGGTGTTCTTTATGAAAACAGCCAAGTTCTCCCGTTCAAGGTCTCTACGAACTAAGCTCGTCCTGTTATGTCTCCTGCTATTGGCGATTCCTGCCTTAAACATCGGAATTCAGGGCTATTATTCTGCGAGCTACAGCTTGGACGACTTGGGCAGCCGCATCTTAAAAAACAACGTGAACTTGACGATTGAAATGATTGATGTTCTCCAGAAACAGGTCGAAGCTGGCAAAATCAGCAAAGAAGATGCGCAAGAGCAAGTAAAACTTCACATCCTCGGCCCTAAGCAGTCGGATGGAACCCGCTCGATTAACAAAAATGTCGATTCTGGTGCCAGTGGATACATGTTCGTTCTGGATGAGAAAGGTGTCATGCTGGCCTCTCCTTCCATTGAGGGGAAGAATCAGTGGGATGCAAAAGATCCTGATGGTATCTTTTTTACCCAAGAAATGATTAAGCGCGGTCAGGAAGGTGGCGGCTTTACATACTATCAGTGGTCGAAGCCAGCGGAGCCAGATGTTCTCTATCCGAAAATTGCCTACTCCAAGCTAGACCCTCACTGGGGATGGATCGTAAGCGCAAGTAGCTACATGGAAGACTTCAATGCCGCTGCTGAAAGTGTACTGTCTGATTTGCTGATCGTGCTGGGACTCTCCTTGATCATCGGATTCTTCGTCTCGTGGTATGCCTCTGGGTTCATTTCCAAGCCTATTGCCTTGGTTGCCGAACGTGTGAAAGAAATTGCTGGTGGTGATCTGTCCGGGAAAGACATCGTGGTAAAAAACCGTGATGAAATTGGGCAATTGGTCCATGACGTGACCCATATGACAGAGAATTTGCGCGAGCTCATCTCTCGTGTCCGCATCAGCTCTCTGCATGTCGCTTCTACCTCTGAGGAGTTGACGGCGAGTGCAGAACAGACGAGTAAGGCAACCGAGCAAATTGCCGTCACGATGCAAGAGATCGCCGTCGGAGCAGAGGATCAGTCCAAAACGATCGATGGAACGGTTAAGACGATCAACGATATGTCCTCGAGTCTGCAACAAATTGCATCCAGTTCCGAACAAGTCTCTCTGACAGTCGATACAACAAACATGCTGGTCTCAAACGGCAATGATGCGATTGTCGGTAGCATCGCTCAAATGAATTCCATCAACACTACTGTCCAAGAGCTGGCAGAATCAATCAAAATGCTTGGTCACCGCTCTTCGGAAATCAGCAAAATTATTGAGGTCATCACCTCAATTGCCGAACAAACGAACCTGTTGGCGCTAAACGCTGCAATCGAAGCTGCCCGTGCTGGAGAGCATGGACGTGGATTTGCTGTCGTTGCCAATGAGGTACGTATCTTGGCCGAGCAATCTGCAAAATCTACCCAGCAAATTAAAGACCTCATTAGCGCGATTCAAGTCGATACGAACAAAGCCGTATACGTGATGGAGACGACGACATCTGAGGTTTCGGCTGGAATCGAAGTCGTAAATGAAGCCAGCAAGGCCTTCCAGGAAATTTTGTCTGGAACGACAGAAGTAGCACGTCAAATTCAGCAAGTTACCACTGCCACTCATCACATGACAACCGGAGCAGAGCAAGCTGTCCATTCCATTGAAGCGATTGCCACCACTGCGGAGACAACGGCTTTCGGAACACAAAACATTTCTGCTGCCGCTGAACAACAATTAGCCTCTATGGAGGAAATTTCGTCCTCTGCTGCTTCCTTGTCAAAAATGGCGGACGAGCTGCATGAATCGATTCAACAATTTAAGGTGTAAGAATCATCTCTGAAACGAAAAAGGCTGCCTTTGCTGGTCACCCCTGACCTCGCAAACGCAGCCTTTTCCACTCCATATCAGCCTATTTAAGCACGAGGCGGTTGCTCCGCTTCCCACGTAATCGAAATCGTCGTCCCCTGCCCGACAGCTGTTTTCACTTCGATTGAACCACCAAACGCTTCCACTAATGCTTTTGTAATGACCATCCCAAGGCCAGAGCCTTCCGTGCGGGACTCGGTGTCTGTGCCACGATAATACCTCTCGAAAAGTCGATCTGCTGTTTCTTCATCCATCCCACTACCATTATCGCTAAAAATGAGCACAGCTGTTGATGGCTCGACTGCCTGTACGCTGATGGACACAGTCGTACCGCTCTCGTTGTGAATCAAGGCATTAGCTACCAGATTATCCACGATACGCTGAAACCAAGGCTTGTAGACGAGCATGTAAACAGGTTCGGCAGAGGGGGTAAACTGGATGCAGCCTTCCGGGTACAAGGGATGTTTTGCTGCTTCGGTAATGGCTTCAGCAGTAATAACATTCAGGTCAACTAGCTCGACTGTAGGAGCTCCTTGTCCGTTCCTCAATCGATACGTCAGCGCCAAATCGTTGATCAAGTCTTCCATATACGCTGACTTGTCCAAAATAATTTTGGCGAAAGCATGTACCTCTTCTGTCGTCCACGTATACTCGGCATTTCCTAACAAATGCGCGTACCCTTTGACAGAGGACAACGGTGTTTTCAGATCATGGGAAACACCTGCAATCCACTCATTTCTCAATTGCTCCGTTTCTTGGCGAAGCTTTTCGTTGCGGTAAAGCGTTTGCGACAAGGAATCCATCGAATCAATCACATCTTGGTAGATACGGTATTTGCGCTTTCTCTTCCCTCGCTTGTCTTGGCTGAGCGGAACACCCTCCGCATTGGCAGGCTCCTCGTACTTTCCTCCACGCAGAAAGGTCAGCCATCGTAAAACGTGAACAATCGGTGCACCAAATCGCTGTCCGAACAAGTAGGACACAATCCCGAAGACGAACATCGCCGACAAGAGCAACATGCCCATCCCGATAAAAAGGGCCTTACTTTCCGGTGTCAAAAGCGGTTCTTCCCCGGGAGTCGTTCCTGGCAACGGATAACTGAGCACCCAGGTTTGGCCTCTTTTTTGATCATAATGCGATACGATTGTTGCTCCGTAGCGATCTGGGTATATCGAGCGTAGCGCCAGTTCTTCCACCGAGAAATCCTTAATCGCTTTTGCAGGCTTATTGAAGGAAGCCAGCTCTGTTCCCTTCGGATCAAGGAGCTGCACCCAGCCCGCTTTACTCTTCAGTTGATTTTGGATGCTTGGAGGAAGCATGATCTCGTTATTTTTACGATCAGCCTCCTTAATCATCTGCTGCAAGAAGTCGTCATCGCGGTTCGTCATGCCATACAGCAAGGTGTGTGCTACGCCGTCTTTTTCCTGTATCCATAGCGAGAGCTGATACGGAAACGGGCTTTTTCGGAG
Source organism: Brevibacillus sp. BC25 (assembly GCF_000282075.1). Taxonomy (NCBI): domain Bacteria; kingdom Bacillati; phylum Bacillota; class Bacilli; order Caryophanales; family Paenibacillaceae; genus Brevibacillus; species Brevibacillus sp. BC25. The sequence goes on along the minus strand of NZ_AKIX01000130.1, from coordinate 21,260 downwards.
CCAATAAGCCGTTAATTGGCCAGGACCGTAGTAGCTGGGTACGTCAGGCGGGGTAAAGAAAGAGTCGGTGACATAACCCTTTTCATCAATCCGCTGAAGCCACCCTCCGCTTTCTCGCACCTCCTCGAGCAGCTTCGGGTCAAAACGGACATCCTCTCCCTCTACTTCAATGGTCTGGATCAGCCTCTGCAAGCCGACACTCTCAAATTGACGAGAGGACTGTACTTTTGACATTTCTTCAAGCGTCCAATATAACGTAAACCCGGCTAGCACAAAGAGAATGAGGCCAACCAGCACCAACCACATGATCAGATGGAGCGCGATTCTACTCTTAATATTCATAAGGAAGGCCCTTTTTCACCATTTTGTACCCGAGTCCCCTGACGTTCACCAAAAACTCCGGTTGAGCTGGATCGGGCTCGATGCGCTCCCGAATCCGGTGGATATGTACCATGATGGTGTTGTCGTCACGTAAGCTATTCACGCCCCATACTCGTTCGTACAGCTCGCTCTTCGAAAATATCCGATTCGGATTTTTGCACAAAAATAGCAACAGTTGGAAAACAAGGGACGGACAAGGAATGCCTTTCCCCTCCACACAGAGCTCCCCTGCTGCTTCATAGACTTGAAAACGCCCAAAATCATAGACACCTTGAACGGGTGCTATCTGTACGACCGGGTTCTGTTTGCGTGTACGGCGAAGCAATGCCTTGATGCGTGCGACGATTTCCATCGGATTAAACGGCTTCGTCACGTAATCATCTCCGCCAACAGCAAATCCGGTCAGCTTGTCAAAATCGGTATCTCTCGCACTCAAGAACAAAATCGGCGCATCCGTCAGACGGCGGATGAATGGACAAGCTTCTATGCCGCTCATGTTCGGAAGCGTTACGTCCAGGACGATCAAGTCATAGCTTTTTCGTTCGCATGCATAGAGCGCCTCCTCGGACGTTTTCACCTTGTCGATCGAGTGGAATCCTTCTTTGTGCAGTACGGTCTCAAGCAATTGGAGAATGGCTTGCTCGTCGTCCACGAGAAGGATAGCTGCATCTTTCACGATCACTTCGCTCCTTTTGCGCTTTTGCGTTATCCTCCATTTTATCATGCGCAGTGTCAGCGCGCGTCCGCAACAACCTTAACGGAATCATAATTTTGCTGCGTTCGATTTAAGCATCCTGTAAGGCAGCGTTTCATGTCCGATAAGAGTGGCTTTCTATAATAGAGCTAGCGCTAAGAAAAAGATAGGAGTGGCGACATGAAAAACGTATGGATTTCACTCGGGGTAGGAGCAATTCTTTTGACAGGATGTGCTACGCAATCAGAAGCAACCGCAATTCCCTCTACTACTGAATCCCCCACAAAGAAAGAAGAAGGTGCAAAGACGATGACGGTTAAAACGGAATCTTTTGTGCAAGCTCTCCTTAACGGAAAAATAGAGGATGTATATGACCAAACAAGCTCGTCATTCAAACAGCAGGTTTCAAAAGCACAGTTTGTAGAAGGGTATACTGCTTTTAGCTCGGGGTTGAAGTCGTGGAATCACCATTCCCACACGTCCGTAAACGGCAGTGATTATGACACTTGGGTGGATCAGGACGCCAAACGGGGCCTTGTCCTTACGACAGATGAAAAAGGGATCATTACGGGCGTTTTATTAAAGCCGCTGCAAAGCTACCCTGACACCGACAATGCTTTGACAAAGCTAGCGTATAGCGCACCGTTTGCAGGTGAGTGGTATGTGTTTTGGGGAGGTCAGAATGTTCTTTCAAACTATCACTATGAGGTCGAAAGCCAACGATATGCATACGATCTGATTCAGGTCAAAGACGGATTTTCCTACAAGGGTGATCCTGCGAAAAACGAGAGCTACTTCGCATTTGGGCAAGAAATACTAGCACCCCAGACAGGAACCGTCGTGCATGTCGTCAATGATATCAAAGATAATGTCCCTGTGGGAGCGATGAACGCACAGCAGCCCGCTGGCAACGTCGTCATCCTCGATCATGGCAACGGAGAATTCAGCTACTTCGCCCATTTGAAGGAAGGCTCCGCCAAGGTGAAGGTTGGCGATCGTGTGGAGAAAGGGGATTTGCTTGGGGTATGCGGCAACTCTGGCAATTCCAGCGAGCCTCATCTGCATTATCAGGTTTCTGACGGTAAAGATTTGTTCAATAGTAAATCCATTCGCGTACAGTGGGAGAACGGATTGAATCCGCGTCAAGGTGAAAGCATTACCGCGAAGTAAATCGTATAGCTGTTATACAGCGGTAGCCCATCCTTTGGTCTTGTATCCAAAGAGATGGCCTGCCGCTTTCTTTTAGAGGACAATATCATACTCCATCGTCTTCGCAGTCTGTTCTGCTACTTCCGCACCTACTAATCGTTTAATGATGTGAAAGGACATATTGATACCCGCTGAGATTCCAGCAGATGTCACGATATTTCCTTCATCCACGAATTTTACTCCTTTTTGCACAATGACTTCTGGAAATTCCTTTTCCATTCGATCGAGACTGGCCCAATGGGTCGTTGCCTTTTTGCCCGATAATAAGCCTGCTTTTGCAAGTAAAAAAGCTCCTGTGCAGACAGAGGTCATCAGCTCCACCTGCTGCATTTGCTCACGAATCCATTTGATCACCTGCTCATTATGAACTTCTCGTTCCCTCGCACCTATCCCGCCAGGAATGATGAGAATATCAAAAACAGGCATATTGGCAAAGCTGTAATCAGGTTGAACCTTCAGACCATTCAACGTCTGAATCATGCTCCCTTTTTCCGATACCGTTTTTACATGAAAAGGTATATGGCTGTCATTTTCCATAGATGTCACCGAGAATACTTCAAACGGACCTGCAAAATCCAACACCTCCACATCGTCAAATAAAAAAATTCCTACTCGCCATTGCTTGGTCTCCATGTGGATCTCCCCCCTTTCATGTTTGGATATATTTTACAACATCTATTTACGGAACATCTCTAGTTTTTTTAGTTGTAAGATTCTGCTAGAGTCATGAATAGAAGAAAAAATAATGGAGGAGGTCCTCTGTCTGATGAGTACCAGCCCGAATATTATAGAGGTCGCGTCCCTCATAGGAGAACCATCCCGCGTCTCCATCCTGGTCAGCCTGATGAACGGCAAGGCACTCCCCGCCAGTGAACTCGCACGAACCGCAAAAGTCACCCCCCAAACGGCAAGCACGCATTTGGCAAAGCTGGTGGAAGGCGGTCTTTTGGTCAGCGAGTCACACGGCCGACATCGCTACTATCGTCTAGCCAGCCCTGATGTCGCCCATGCCCTAGAATCATTAATGACGATCGCTGCCCCTAAGCCTGTTCGTTCCTTGCGCGAGTCCGACCAATTACGAGCCATCCGGTATGCTCGCACCTGCTACGACCATCTCGCAGGCGAAGTAGGCGTTGCCCTGACGCAGAAATTGCTGGAATTGCAGTTGATTGAAGCATCCGGCCAAGACTACGTGCTCAGTGAAGCGGGAAAAACCAAGCTGCAATCACTCGGCGTAGACCTTCAGGCCAAGAAGAAGAGTAGACGTCGCTTTGCCCGTCCGTGTTTGGATTGGAGCGAGCGTCGCCACCACTTGGCAGGCAGCCTCGGAGCTTCACTCACCAACCGTTTTTTTGAGCTTGGCTGGATCGAACGAGTGCCGGGCGGGAGAGCAGTCCGTGTCACGCCGTTAGGCAGCTCTGGATTTATGACCGAGTTCGGACTGCATGTAGATGAATGCAAAAAGCACAGCTAGCTACTCTGCCAGCTGTGCTTTTTCACTTACTTGCCTCCGCGGGGAAAACGTCCAGTTCACCAGGAAAATCCCTGCAAAAATCAACAATCCTCCCACATACACATGCCATTGCACTACCTCACCCAGCAACACCCAACCCGACAAAACACCGAAGAACGGAGCGAGGAACAAGAAAGCACTCGTCCTGCCTGGATCTCCGTGATTCAGCAAGTAAAACCACGTCGCAAACTGCACAATGGAAGCCATGATCGCGAGCCATAGGACGACGAACACAGCAGTCGGTGTCACAATCAGCTTCGGCGTTTCCAGCGTGAACCCCATCACGAGGAGAAGAATTCCTCCGAACAACATTTGATAGGCTGTCATCACCCACACGTTGAATCGGACTCCCCACTTTTTGACGAGGATCGTGGCAATTGACCACGCAAGGGCGGACCCGATACCAAACAACGTTCCCGTCTCCCATTGCAGATGGAAGCCCAGCGTGATGAACACCCCAACCAGTCCAATCAGAACACCCATCCATTGCGTCAGCCGATAGGATATGCCTAGAAACAACGTTCCCCATACGACCACGAGCAGTGGGTTCATAAACGTCAGGATCGAGGATTCACCCGCTGTGATCGTACGCAGACTCAAAAAGATACATCCCATGACAGCAGCCGTCTGCAAAAATCCAATCAAGCATAGCTTCCCCCAGTCACCCGCCGACTTCGGGAGCGGTTTTTTCCATACCCATGCGCCCATGATCAGTCCTGCCAACGTAAAACGCAGTCCTACCAGTAGCAATGGTGAAAAATAGGCCAATCCAATCTTTCCTACTGCAAAAGACGAGCCCATCAATGATGTCGTCACGACGACAAGTATGCCGAACAAAATTCGATTCATTACGTTGTTCCCCCGTTTCAGGCAAGCTACTTGTTTCTTCTTACATGTAGTGTACCTGACGGTTAGTTCGATGAGCGTCGAAGTGTGCAAATGGTTTACAGTCGGTACTTCTCCACCATTTTGATCCCGATTTGATTCAGCAAGAAAGCGAGTACCTTCCAGACCGATTGACGATAAAACGGCAAATGTTTGACATACACCGCTGTATATTCCGGTTCCCCCTCGGCTCCCCTGTCCGCTTTGAATGCGCCTACGCCCGCACTTTGATGAAGTAGGATGCCTTTGCTCTGTGCTTCTTGAACCAAGAGGCATGACAGCATCCGATACAGTCCGGTCTCTTTGGGGAGCGTCGTATCGTAGCCGAATAGCGGCGTTGTCATGACACCATTGCGCTCAAAATAGCCAAGAATGCCGTCCAGTCGTCCGTCTTTTTCCAAGCCGATGAGGGTCAATATCCTCTTTTGCATCGCCAGTTGGACGAACTCCACCGAAAACTGTGGATTATGCTGGGAGTATTTATCCAGATACAGCGCGTTATATAAAGCAACGATTCGCTCGACATGCTGTTCCCCCAGCTCCTCATGACGCAGGATGCGATAGCCGGATTTGGCAAGCATTTTTCGATCGCGGTTGAGCGTATTGCGGACCCGCCACTTGCCCTGCGCTGGCCAATCGGGGTGAAACAGGTAGACGTAGCGGCTGGGGACCATGAGATAGCCCTTCTCTACGAGTCCCTTGTGGAAATCCGGATACAGCCTGCGACAAACAGATCGAAACGCGATGATATGATCAGGGAACTTTTGGATGCCGTTTTCCGTGATGTCCTTCACTTCATCTGCACGCACATCATGATACAGATTCGTCGATAACAGCCAATTGTTGACGATGACCATTTGATTGCATTGGCTTTTTTTCATCCAGCGTCCAAGCCCTGTGAGTACAGTCGACAACACCCGCCTCAGCGCCACGGAATCGAGCATGCCTAGCTCTTCCTTCGCATATGTCACGTAATGGGTAAACACCGAACTGACATACGAATTGTCATACTCGGTATCGTTCACCGTTACGGGCATGATCCGATCGCCTACACGGAGTGCATGCATCTGCGTTTGTACATTTTGCACATAGCGGGATGGTTGTTCCGTCATCATGGGCAACAAATAGCTTTTGACGTAGTCAGCATCCTGCGCCTGTTCCCAAGGGATTTGCCCCGCCGAGGTCCCTTCATACCATTCAATCAATTGCCTGCTCACCTTGAACAAACATCCTCTCTACCCGCCGCAATTTTTTCGTACCGAGATCCAACTCGTACGGTGCAAACACAATCGCAGGCAATTGTCCTTGCTGATCGGCAATGACTCGCTTCAGGCCTTGGCGTACTCGCTCCTGCTCTTGCGTGGACGGTCCTTCCCCATCCTTCATGAGCAGTGCTACCTCAACTTTCTCGTAGCTTAGCTGCCGTACCGTATACTCTTCGACCTCATCAGACGAGGTAATGACAGCCCGACGGATGAAATCAGGAAAGACCGATATCCATCGCGCTTCGTTTTCATGGCGAAAAACAAACAGATCATCTGCCCTGCCCTCAATCGATTCCAGCGCCATAAATACAGAGCCGCACAAACATGGCGTACGCTTTTCCGTCAAAATGTCGTTCAATCGATAACGGATAACCGGCTGTGTCGTCCGGGAAAAGTCTGTGATGATCGGAAAGAATCGCTCCTTTTGCTCATCGAGATACTCCTTTTCCACCACCACGAGGTCTTCATTGACATGCAACGTCCCGTGTGAGCAGCTCACCGCAAGCAGCCCTTCTGTGCATTGATAAATTTGATGCACAATCTGCCCAAACACTTCTGAGATGTACGTTTGATCCAACGGGTCCAGCACTTCTGCCACCGAGATCACCTTAATCGGAGAAATCCGCAATTTCCCTTGACGCTGGGCAGTCGCGAGCATTCTCAACATCGAGGCTGGCGCAACCAACACCGTCGGCTGATACTGATTCAGGTGATCAAGGTGCTGATCGAGCGGTATTTGCAAATCAAAGAACGAGAATTGAATGCGACGTCTGTTGACCGCCGTATACAAGTTGCTATTCGCTCGCAAGAAAAAAGCAATCCGATGTGTCGACCATAGCTGACCAGGCAGTGCTTTCGCCAAAATCACCCCTGCCCATTTCGCCTGCTCCTGCGGTCCCACGAGAAAAAGTCCGCGATTGCCAGACGTCCCAGAAGACAAGCCAACGGTCACGCCATTTAATTGGGGAGTGAAATCGCGTGTCGTTTCTGCTTTCAGTGCAATCGCAAATGCTTCTTCCTTCTTGATCCCGCACGTATTCAGCTCGTCAAAATGATCCATCATGCGCTTTTTATCAACCGGCTCCATCTGTCTCCATTGTTCTGGCGTTACCAATCTCTTTCGGTAAAAAGGAGAGGCTGGAAAAATGCGAGACAACATCGCTCTGACCTGCGCTTCTTGCCATTTTACTAACTGCTCACGCGAGGAAAATCGACGGGCAAGCCACTTCGTTTTTACATACTGCTTCAAGAGCGTCATGATCTCCATGTGAACTCTCCTCTGCTGGCTTGCCAGACTTCCCCGCAGTGTGTCGGCATGATTTTCATGTCGGGACGTTGGCGGGATAGTACATGCAGCTTGTGCAAATGCTCACGATACGCCTGTCGATCCGCCATGATCAACATAGCTAGTGGATGAGGCAGCAGGTTGCCGCGATAGGCTTCACTCGACCAAGCGGCATCCGCGCACAAAAATACATCCCCATGATCCCGGTCGCGCAGGAACACACCAAACTGCCCAATTGCATGTCCGTTCAGATCGACGATGTACAGACTCTGATCCGCAAATAAATCGTAGCCTTGGGTGTATGGCGCGTAAGCATCAGGCAATGTCACCAGCCTTCCGCGATCAATGAAAGTCACCCGTTCTTCGAAATCGTCCGGCATCAAATCAGGCAAGTACGCCTCCCGCAGCGCCGCCCAACCCGTCTTTCCTTTGACGTGGTTGTAGGCACTCTCGAAGCAGTATAGTCGCGCATGCGGAAAATCTCGCAGACCGCCGATATGATCGGCATGAAAATGGGAAATGAGAATACCTGCTATCTCTGTCGTTTTGATTCCGCGTGCCGCGAGCTGCTCAAAAATACTCTCATGTGCCTCCGAGAATACGGGCGTTATTTTGCCGTACAGCGAATAAGGAAGCTTGCTCGTGGCATCAAAAAAGCGCTGTGAATAGCCCGTATCAAAGAGCAGCATTCCGTGGACGGGATGCTCGATAAGCCCTGCGATGGCGTGAAACGGAATATTTTTCATCCGGCCGCCTTTTCGTGAAAACATCTCGAGCTGTTGGCAGTAGCCTGTATCCATCAGCGTCAGTTTAACGTCCATCATGCGTCCTCCACCATTCTGTAAACGTCTCTATGCCTTGGGCAATGCTCACCCGCGGTTCATAGCCCAGATCGCGCTTCGCCTTTGAGATATCCAAGGTTTGTGATTTGGCGAGCACGCCTACCGAGTAACGCGTCAGGACCGGCTCGCGATAACCCAAAACGGTCTTGGAGAGTGTCTCAAGCACCCAAGCTGCCGCATACGCCTTCCAATATGGCAGTTCGCGCGTTTTCAGCGGAACCTCCAAGCGACGAAACACATCTGACAACACCTCGATCATCGTCACTGGCTCTCCATTTGTAATGTTGTATGCCTGTCCCAATGTGTGCGCTGGAGAATCCATGCACAAGATCAGCGCGTCCACGACATTTTCCACATACGTCAAATCAATGATCGCTTTGCCTCCGTCGATCAGCGGAACGAACTTCTTTTCATTGGCGCGGATCAATCTGGGAAGGATTGCATTGTCCCCTGGGCCAAACAAGGCCCGAGGACGAATCGTTATCGTCCGAAGCCCTGCAAGAAACGCCTTGTCGACTTCCAGCTCCGCCTGATATTTGGTCTGTGCGTATGTATTGGCAAACAGTACGGGCATCGGCTCATCTTCGCGGATTCCCAGCTTGTCGTCAAAAGCAAAATAAATACTCGGCGTCGATACATGGATCAGACGCTCGATTCCGTGTTGCTTGCAGCCTTCGATGACATGAATTGTTCCTGTCACATTCGTCTCGTACATGTCACGGTACGTTCCCCACGGGGAGGAAAAAGCAGCCGCGTGATGCACGATGTCCTGATCGCGGCAAGCCTTCACCATGGCTTCTCTGTCTCTTAGGTCTGCCCGAAGGAATTGGATGCCTCGCTCCTGCAATTGCCGGCCGATCTGCTCGTCTCTCCCTTGCGCTGTTACCTCATAGCCTATTTCATGCAGGCGTGTAGCCAGCTTCTGTCCGAGAAACCCCGTCGCCCCTGTTACTAGAACTCGCTTGTTCATTTCTTCCTCACGTCCTTACGCCTCTTCTCCGTTCCATTCGATATCGCTCGTACTGCAAGCGATCATGCTTTTTCTCGTTCGAAAGCTCTGCCAAGCCAAATCTGCCAGCATGGAGAACTGATTAAAAAAAGGCCGCGGATCATCCCGCCTAAACAGTACATCCCTCGCAGAAAGCAAATCGCTCACCCAACGCTTTGCCTTCTCGCCATTCGTTATGCCAGCGAGGCCGTATGTCAGCATCGCCATCCCTAGCATACTAGCTTGTTTTCCAGCAGGAACAACGGTTTTTCCCCGATCCGAAAAATAAGCAGTCGCAGCCTCTTGATGTCCCGCAAACAAATGCACACCGCTTGTCAGGCGTGGATTGCATTCGATCACGTATAGCTCTCCCTGCTCATTCTCAATGAAATCAAATGCGATTTGTCCGCTAAACGTATGCCGTTGCACGAAGCAACTAACAAAGTCCCTTACCTGTGGATGGGCTGAATAGGCGAAGTGAATCGAGGCACCCTGTCCAGCTGTATGTGTTGTTTCGTAATCGGCGTACAAGGTGAGCTGTCCATTCTGAACAACAGCGTAGCTGCACACCTGTTTCCCTTTTATAAACTGTTGGACTAGCCATGGCTGCCTAACTGTCGGTTCCGGTAGCGTGGACTGCCCTGCCGCAGAGGACGGGTCTGCCACGATCTTTACATGAGCTGCAAAGCGAGAATAGACGGGCTTCAGCACAACTGGCCCCCTTGCTTGCAGCATGGCCTCCCGCAATTGAGCAGGAGATTGTACTCGAACCGTCTGTGGAACCAGTGCTCCCACCTCGCTCGCCATTTCGGCAAAAAGCCATTTGTCGTGCAACGAACGCAGTACCTCGATTCCTTCTACAAGCACTTCACCAAAGTCAAGCAAGCGATCCCGCCCGCGCGAGACGTAGAATATCTCCTCGCAAGTCGGGATCAAAAGATCGATGCGCTCACGCTGCATGATTTCACACAGCTTTTCGATATAAGCATCGGGCAGCTGTCGGGGAGGAGGCACTTGGTAGGAGCGCTCTACATAACGAGAGTGCTGGCATAAATGTCGCCGCGCACTCTCCGCTACAATGACCCGATGTCCCGCAGAGCCCAGCAAGCGCGCAAGCTCTAACGTAGCTGGAGCTCGTCCTCCTGTCAGCAAGACTGATTGTTTAGTATTCAAGCACAATTCCCCCGAGAGACAAGCCGGCAGATGTACCCAGCAGCATCAGGTGATCGCCTCGCTGTACCCGATTCTGCCCAATCGCTTCATGCAGCGCCATCGGGATCGAAGCTGCGATGACATTGCCGTGCTCTGCCAAAATGTTCACCATTTGCTGGTCGCTAAATCCGAGCTTACCTGCCATGATCCGCATCGCCATCCCACTGGCCTGATGAGGAATGACTGTACGAATTTGCTCCTTGGTTACGGAGGCTCCTGACAGCAAGCGATCCACAAATCCGGTAATCAATTGCGAGGTCAGGCGAAAAATTTTTCGTCCGTCCATATCAAATGCAAAGTCTGCTTCTCTTCCTTGCGCAAATTGGCTCGGGTGGATCAACGTACCGCCACCCCGTATTTCGGAATAATGCGCTCCTTCACTATATGTTTTCATACTTGAACCCAAGATGCGGGAGCTTTCTGTTTCTGGCGTCCTGCCGATGACAACAGCCGCAGCTCCATCTCCGAACAGCACGCAGCTCTCTTTTTGCTCCCAATTCAAACCTGCGGAGGATATCTCTGACGAAATGATCAAGACTCGCTCGTAAATACCAACCGCCATCTGGCACGACATCACATCCAGTGCAGTGACGAAGCTGAGGCATGTCGCATTTATATCAAAGCAAGGAATACCTGTTTTGCTTAGTTGAAGCTCTTCCTGAATCAAAGCAGCCGTGCATGGGATTTCCTGCTGCGCCGTCCCGCTCGCACATACAATACAATCGATATCGTGAAGGGAAAGGCCCGCCGCTTCCAAAGCACGCCTAGCAGCGATGGCTCCCATCTGTGCTGCCGTTTCGTTCGTCACAAAATGCCTGACACTTACCCCGGACTTTTTCTCTACCCATCCAGCCGCAAGTCCCAGCTTTTCTTCTAGTTCTGCCGCTGTCACTCGCCGAGTAGGTAAGTATTTTCCTGTTCCAAGGATTTTGATTTTTCTCTCCATAATCTGTGTCTCCCTTAGCTCGCATTACTCACACACTATTCGACATCTGCCCTATATTTTACATAACTCTGTCGATTTATGGTAAACAGAATAAACACTTGGTACTAATTACCCAAGTGTTTGATGTATCGGGATTTCTTATGTTATCCACATTTCCAATTTGCTGATTATGATCGATCTTTGAGACTCCCTCCAGTGTAAGCAGCTTCGCTCCGTTGTCAGTGAGTGCATGCTCTTCGCTTCCTTTGTTTGATGCAGGGCCGATTCGTACGCAACCATCGTCGAGCTATCCGAACTCGCAGATGCCTCGTATTCCTACTTTAATGCTCCTGTGATCCCAACTGACAAGCCGACACCCAACACTTTTTCTTATGTTGATCCCTCCTTTTTCATCGAAAGCAACTGTCATCGCTTTCTATACCAGTGATGATAAAAGGCGGGACTAAACAAGCTCTAAATCAATTCTAAAAAAAGTTTGAGACTCCCACGGCTAAAGCCGCAAGCTGATACCTTCGATATCAGTGGGATTCTTGGGTGGTAGTCGGTCGTGCATTTCTGCTAACCGTAGTTCCCCCAAGTTCAGGGCTGTCTCATCAGCCCATCCTAAGACAGTGCCTATAGCATCTTAGGCTGACAGACTGTTACCATCTGCCACAGGTTGATTCATGATATTCATCGCTCCAACCCGATCACGATGAGCGTTGAATCCGCATAAACATTCGTACTTTCTGTCTCTCGCTTTATTCTTCTCCCCGCAGGCAGGACAAGATTTAGAAGTATAGGCAGGATTCACCTCGACAACCTTTATGCCGACAAGGTTTGCTTTGTAGGAGATGAATTGTTGAAGCTGATAGAAAGTCCAACTATGTAGATTCTTTGCGTTTTTACGGCTAGTTCTTGCCGTCTTGCGAATATTCCCTAGTCGTTCAAGCTTGATGATGGACACACCTTCTTGAATGGCTGTTTGGACAATTTGACGGCTAATCTTATGATTTTGATCTTTCATCCAACGTTGCTCTTTATTGCCTAACTTACGAATGGCAGTCAACTTTTTGAGTTTTCCTAGTTTTCGTCTGCGTTGTTGGTACTTTCTTCGTATGTACTTGTTCTGTCTGCCCTTTCCGAAGAATCGGGTTTTACCTGTAGAAGTGACAGCAACAGCAGGAACTTTTAAACCAAGGTCAATCCCCATCATGTTTTCGTTGTTTATTACGCTTGTAGGCACTTCTACCGAAATTTGAGCGTACCATTTCCCTGACTTTTCAATGATACGCATCAATCCTGATTTTCCTTTGCTTAACAGTTTCCTATCTCGGCTAGTCATCGTAGCACGAAATGCTGTTTTCTTCGTCTTTCCATCTACAACGATAGGGAAAGCAACTGTATTGTCGGATACCGTGTAGTTTTGATTGTTGACGAAATAGACCGATTTTTTAAGTATGGGGCGAATACCTAGTTTCTTGATTTTACGGAAAACACTTTTGGCATCACGAATCGCTTGATTGCAAACGGCAGATGGAAGAATGGTATCTACATCTTTTGTCGTCATTTTCGGAAATGCTCCGTGTTGTTCAGCTTGTTCTGTTAGCTGATTGACTACACAAATATATTCCTTCCCTAAATGACGGAGAATATCTGGTTGATCAGGAAATAGGCGAATCGTAACAGTTAAAGCTTGCACATACTCACCCCCTCTTCTTTTGTTCTTCCACATAAAGCCTTACTGTTTCGCTTGATACGTTTCCTGCCGTACTTACGAAAAAAGAGCGTGTCCACAGACTAGGTAAATGAGCAAGATGCTGAAACTCCTGCCTTAATATTCGAGAGGTCACTCCTTTCACTTTTGCCATTACGTCTGATGGAGAATCGGCGGGAAGACAATTCAGGAACAGATGAACATGATCTGGCATGACTTCCATTGCTACAAGATGCCAGTCATTCTCTTGACATATTTTTTCAAGTAGTTCCTTGAATCGTATTTCCACCTGTTTTACTAATACCTTTCTTCGATAACGAGGGCAGAAAACAAAATGATAGTTGATGAGAGATACTGTGGTAGCTGTACGTCTATACTCTTGTCCCATAAAATCATCGTATCAGTTTTATGTTCAAACTGCAACAATACGTATAAAAAGAAAAGCACTCTCACATGTGCTATATTGATAGAAGGAAAGCTCAGCATGAACCTGAAGTGGAGGCATTATCGATGAGTATGCAAGAAGGCTATATTGACGTTCCTGGCGGAAGAGTATGGTACAGTCGTGTCGGCGAAGGGGAGAAAACGCCCTTGATCGTCCTTCACGGAGGACCTGGCAATACGCATGATCCGCTCAAATCAACGCTTCATGTCTTAGGAAGCGACAGACCCGTCATTTTCTACGATCAGCTTGGGTCAGGAAATTCCGATCGACCAACTGATCTGACTCTTTGGAAAACCGAGCGCTTTGTGGAAGAGCTGGCTTGCATCAGACAAGCCCTTGACTTAAAAGAGGTTCACATACTGGGGCACTCGTGGGGCACGATGCTGGCAGCAGCTTATTTGGTGGATGCCAAGCCGGAAGGGGTACAGAGCATTATTTTCTCCAGCCCATGCCTGAGCGCAGAGCGTTGGAAACAGGACGCGGATCGTTTAATCGAGCAATTGCCAGTGGATGTGCAACAAACCATCGCCACACACGAGGAGCAGGGCACAACTGATTCACAAGAATACCAGGATGCCATGAAGGAATACTACAAGCGCCATGTGTGCCGCCTTGATCCAATGCCAACAGCCATGACAGAAAGTCGTCCAAAAGCGAACAAAGAAGTGTACATGACGATGTGGGGACCGTCTGAGTTTTGCCCGACAGGGAATCTGAAAACATTCGACTACACACCCAAGCTGCATCAAATCAACATCCCTTCCCTGTTCGTTTGTGGCCGTTATGATGAAGCGACACCTGAATCGACAGGTTATTATCAGTCTCTGGTTCCAAACGCCGAGCTCCATGTCTTTGAAAACAGCTCGCATGTCGGCTATCTGGAAGAGACAGACGAATACGTGCAAGTTATCCGCAGCTTTTTGCAAAAAGCAGATACGAAATAAAAACGCCGCAGTCTCGCTGGCTTAACCTGACATATAAAAAAACGGAAAGACTTCGTATCGCCGAACGATCGAGTTTTTCCGTTTTTTTCAACATTCGAACCCTCATTCTTTTTTTAAGTAAAGAAGAAAATTAAGTATGTTTAACCCTAATATGATGAAAAACATATAGGTGGACATAGCATCTCCACTTAGATTAAATTCATCAGCTATATAACCCATAATCATAAGATTCGTTCCAGAAACGATTACGGAAATTGCTGAAATCATACTAAGTGTGAATCCATTGACAAGATTGCCTCGTTTCTTTTGAAGCAATAAAGCAACGGAAATAACGAGTAAACTTATAATAAAAGTAATCAAAACGAATCTTAATAAATCGTTTATCTCCATCCCTACCATAGTCATCCCCCTAACAACCTTATACCTGCTATATTTTACCACATAAAAGAAAGGCCGAATCTCGCAAGCAGTCCTTTTGCAAGATTCGGTCCCTTCTTTTATGCTCCTTTTCTTTTCTCTCGTCCGATCAAATACAAGAAATACGGAACTCCAATGACAGCTGTCACGATGCCCACGGGAACCTCCATCGGCGGCAAAAGCCATCTGCCTAGCCCATCAGCTGCGACCATGAGCGTAGCACCGAGCAGAGCAGCGACCGGGAGAAGAAGTGCGTGCTTCCCACCTACCAATCGACGAGCGATATGCGGTGAGAGCAGACCCACGAACCCGATGGAACCGACAACCGCCACACATGCTCCTGCAAGTGCGACAGAGGTTACCAAAAGTACAACACGCAGTCTCGTCACATCCTCGCCCAAGCCTTCTGCTACATCATCTCCAAGAGACAATACGTCGAGCCGGTACGCCAATAAATAAGCAATTGGTAAAAAGACGAGTATCCACGGAAGCACCGCCCATACGTGTTCCCATCCCCGCCCCCACAAGCTGCCTGCCATCCAGAGCAGTGCCGCATTGACATCCCCCGGATTTTTGACCATCAGGTATTGGATGCCCGCCTGACAAATGACCCCGATGGCGATCCCTACCAGCGCTAGAGTAGCGGGCTGAACGCGTTTTCGTGCGGTGTATACATACAAAATAGCAGCGACAACTGCCGCACCCCCAAATGCCGCCAACGGCAGCAAATAAGCCGGAGATTTGGGAAAAAGAAAAATGACGATGGCAGATGCGAGCCCCGCCCCTTTGGTGATGCCGATTACGTCAGGAGAGGCCAACGGATTGCGAATCATTCCTTGTAAAATAGCCCCGGATACCGCCAATCCCGCTCCAGCCAGCATGCCGAGGACAACACGCGGCAAACGATACTCTCCAATAATAAAGCTATGATTTTTCGGCCCCGTCCCGAAAAGTGACTCGACTACCTCACGGGGTGATATGGACACCGCCCCAGTTCCGATACTGATAACAGCAGTGACGATGAGCAACAGTAGAAGGGCAGGTGCAATACTTTGTCTGCGTGTCATGTAGCTCTCCTCTCCTTACCCACTAAATAGAGGAAAAAGGGAGCGCCCAGAAAAGCGGTCACGATGCCTACTGGCGACTCATACGGATACGCAATGAATCTAGCAAGAACGTCGGCATAGACCAGCAGCAATGCGCCGAGTAACGCTGTAATCGGGAGGTATAGCTGACTCTCTCTTCCTAGCAAAAGTCGGGTCAAATGAGGCACCATTAATCCGATAAAACCGATCGGACCAGCAACAGCAACAGCCGAGCCTGCGAGTACGATGACAATGATTCCACAGATCATCCGTACCCGAAATACATGTTGTCCAAGATTTTTGGCCACATCCTCACCCATACGCATAATGCCGATGGAGCGAGCCATAAAAAAGGCAACCACGAGCCCCGCGATCGACCAAGGTAGCACACGGTTCACATCCGTCCAATCTGCTCCATCCAATGACCCTGCAAGCCAAAACAGGACTTGATCGGTAGAGTGCTGATGAAACAAGATGAACGCTTCTGTAATCGAAGCGAGAAACAGATGGACCGCTGTGCCAGCCAAAGCCAGCTTAACAGGAGTCATCCCCCCAGCCGCACCGAGATAGTACACCGCAAATCCGCCTATGACTGCCCCGCCAAAAGCGAGTGGCGCTAAAAATGGCACCGGGAGATTTGGCAAGAGCACCAAGGCAGCTACGACTGCCATCGATGCACCTGCGTTAACCCCAAACGTCTGTGGAGAAGCAAGCGGATTTCCTGTCATTGCTTGCATAATCGCACCAGCCACGCCGAGACTGGCCCCAATGATTACCGCCAATAGCGCTCTTGGAAGCCTGAGTGTCGTCACAATCAAATGCTCCTGCGATGTAGAGGGGGCAAAAAGGGATTTTACACCACTCACCAACCCCATGTCTGTCCAACCAACCGAGATACTGACGACTAAACCAAAAACGAGCAGGAGCATTCCTGCCGAAATAACGATGCCCGCCTTTGAAGCTCCCTCCATAGGTACAACCTCCTCCCGCAAAAACGACGGGATCGATGTCAGCTACGACACCCATCCCGAAAAGTTTCCTTTTATTTGCCAGAAAGAAGCGTTACTGCTTCCTCCGAACTTAACTCCGATCCGATCAAGCCTCGCGACAGCGCCCATTTATTGCGTGCTACCTCAAACACCTTGCCATTTTTTACGGCGTTGATGTTTTGCCAAAGTGGGTTCGTCTTCCATTCATCCACAATCGTCTTGTCACTTGTTTTCATCAAAAACAGTACGTCTGGATTGAGGGCAACCAGCTGTTCCAGATTGGTTTTTGGATACGCCTCTTCACTCTTTGCTGCATCCTCCAACCCGAGGTATTCCAGCAGAGAGCCAGCATAGGAAGCATTGGAGTGAGCGAAGAATCCGGTCGGGTTCACTACTGCCGGCAGAACCTTCAGCTTGGCATCTGTTTTTGGCAGCTTCGCTTTGATGGCATCCATTTTCGCTTGATGCTCGTTCAGGCGTTTTTTGCCTTCTTCTTTCATGCCTACTGCATCCGCGATTACGGCGTAATTGGCTAGCATATGCTCATAGTTCGCCTGGTGGTCATTCAGTACAATAGTAGGTGCAATTTGCTTCAATTTGTCGTATACAGCCTTGTGTTTGTTCAAATCTGCAATGATGAGATCAGGAGCAAGGGAACTGATCAGCTCCATGTTTGGTTCGTAACGAGAACCGAGCGATGTATACGTTCCTACTTTTTCTTTCACCTCAGGAATGATCAGATTCGCATCATTGTCATCAGAGATTCCTACAGGAGCTACACCCAATGTCGCCAAAGCATCTGCAAAGGAAAAGTCCATCACGACAATACGCGCAGGCTTGCCAACGATTTCCGTTTCCCCCAGCTCATGCTTGATCACTCGTTTTTCACTTGAAGCTGCTGGTGCAGACTCTGTATGGGTCGCAGCTGCTGGAGCTGTTCCCTGTGCATTTTGTGTCGCTGTTCCGCAACCACTCAAAAAGACAGATACCATAAAAATAAGAAGAAAGCCAGGTAACAACAGTCTTGCTCTCATGATGAGAAAACCTCCTACCAAAATAAAACTCTATCGAAATTGAAAATCATTTTCAATAGAGATTATATCGATAGCCACTATACCATACCATGAAGAATCTTGCTCGATTTCATGAATTATCTTGTCTCATATGCGTCTTGACGTATTCCGATGGGGATAGGCCAACGACTTTTTTAAACATCTTGCTGAAGTAAAACTCATCGTTATAGCCTACACTTTGTGCCACCTCACGCAATCGACTCCCCGACAATCGGAGAAGCACCTTTGCCCGATTGATTCGAAGGCTCGTCATGTAATCGGAAAAGCTCACACCCTTTAACGTTTTGAACATGCGTGAATAATAGCTGGGACTGACATTCGCCTTTCCTGCCAACATCTCTAGCGTGAGATTGAGCATATAGTGCTGGTCGACATACAGAATCGTTTCCTCGATGCTAGCCATCGTATTTTCGTTGCTCTCAATCGCAGAAAAATCTTTCACCAGAATGTACAGAATGCGCTCGAATAACAACCTCCGCCGAAATTGCTCTCTCTCCTCATTTGACGCATAGCTTCTATGTAGTTCCTCCATTAAATGCAATACCTGCGAATGACTGCGTACACGGAAAGTCCCTTCCAGAGGAAAATTTTCTCCCCCCGGAACAAATACTCTCTCTTTCCCTGTTTCGTTTTGTTCGATCCAATAGGAGAATTCAATGAAAAAGATCTCCAGCTCTTTGTCTTGTTCCGTCCGCAAAGAAACGCTCGTCTTCGGCTTGTTAAAAAACACATCTCCTGCCTCAACTAACTGTCTCTTCCCGCTCTCTTCCATTGTTCCTTTTATATTTTTGACAAACCCGATTCGATGAGAATGACCAGGTGAGAGGATCAGTGGTTCATTGTGACGGCAAATCTCAAGACTGACCGCGTCGAGGGAGTAGATCATCTGTTTTAACTGTCGATAGGCTTCCTTTGCAATCAACGGTGCTTCCCCCTCTCATATTCCTTCTATTATAGCTTGTATACGCTATCTAACGCATTATTTGAGGGGCATGGTAAATGAAAGAAGCTGCCCGAAGTAGATCCTCGACAGAATCACTTCGAACAGCTTGCTATTTCAATCCGATATGCTTGTCATACACATCGTATACGGAACGTGAAATGATCGCAGCCGATCTGCCCCCATAACCACCCTCAGGAACGATTACGGCTACTGCCAGGACAGGATCGTCGACTGGGGCATACGAAATGCTGACACCATTCGTAATGCGGCCGTGCATTTTCCACCTTGTCTTTTTCTGTCCTGTTTTCTCATCTGTCACCGTCACCGGTACATAAATATCTTGCTCAGATGTTCCTGTCTTTGCTGCTACCTGAAACGGCATTCCCTCATACGCGCGGACTGCTGTTCCCCCTGGTTTCGTCACCATCACCATGCCTTGCTCCAGAATGCCCCAGTATTTATCTGGGTGAGGGAAGGTGCTCATGGTTTTTGGCGTGTACGTTTTCACTAGTTTCCCATCTGCGTCTGTGATCTTATCTACCATCTGCGGCTGCAAACGCACACCTTTATTCGCAAGCGTCGCCGCATATTGTGCCAATTGCATCGTCGTTGCCCGAACTTGCTGCCCAAAGGAAGCCTGCACCATCGCTGCTAATGGTCCATAGTTTTCATCCATCACCAAGTAGTCTTCTTTTCCTTTGTTTTCATTCGGCAAATCCACGCCAGTCTGAACCCCTAATCCGAATGCGTGATAGTACGATTGCAGCACGGACGCTGACTCTTTTCCTTTTCGACGGGACAGCTCCTCCCCGATTCTCGCCATGTACGTATTCGATGATTTTTGCAGGGAAATTGCAGGGCTAATCATGCCATGCGCTTTGGAACTGTCGTTCTTAATCCGGTCTGTTCCACGACCATAGTGATACACCCCTCCATCATTCCAACGATCGGAGGGAGAGATGATGCCTTCCTGCAAACCAAGCAATACCGTAATCGGCTTGAGGACAGACCCTGATGGTACAATCGAGCCCGGATGCTTGTAACCCTCCTGGATGGCCGCCTCGCCCGTCAATGGCCTCGTATCGTATGGCGATTCCCGAATCGTCCCATTCGTCACCGCTAGCTTGATCTCGTCATACATTTTTTGATCCGGTCCCTCAATCCACACGTTTGGATCGTATTCCGGATAACTGACCATCGCGACGACCTTTCCTGTCTTGACCTCGACTGCCACAACGTACGCTCCCTTTGCAGCCCTCGCCTCAGGGATGGTTGCACGCATCTTCGGAAGAAACGCTCGGATCGAATCCCGGATATCTAGCTGTACCCGCTGATCAATGGTGAGATACACATGATTGCCTGGGACGGATGGAACTTCCTCCACTTGCTTCACAACCGTCTGATTTGCTGCGACCTCATACATCCGGTAACCGTTGCTCCCGCGAAGCTCTTTTTCGTAAGATAGCTCAATCCCATCGAATCCAACTAACTGGTTCGGCAAATACCGCGTACTCTCATCCTTGTAAGAGGCGAGCTTCACATTTTCAGCAATATGAAAGGGCCGGACATATCCGACCGCCTGTACAGCGATTTGCTTGGGATCGTATTTCCTGATCGGTTTTGTCACCACTTCAATCCCCGGCAAATCGCCGCGATGCTCACCCAGCACCGCGATTTCTTTATCCGTCAAATCCACCTTCAACTCTTTTTCCAAATAGCGCGGCAATTGCCGTGCCGCTTCCACATAATTGCCTTTCTCGTAGGCATAGCCGACATCCATCTTTTTTAACAGCGTGGCCTTGTCGAGGCTCAGTATTTTCTCCAGCTTTTCCACCAGGTTAAAGTATGCTTTCTTCTCCATGACCTCTTGTTCACGGAAGACAGCGAGATGGGAAGGCCGACTTTCGGCAATGACATATCCGTTGCGGTCATAAATGTTTCCTCGCATAGCAGGAATGTAATCTTTTTTATACGATCTGTCTGCCAGCTCATTTGCATAATCGCTCCCTTGCTGGATTTGGATTTGCGCTAATCTCAAAATGATTACGACAAACATCAGAAATACGACGATATAGACGATTTGTAGTCGTTTCAAACGATCATTTTTTTCTTCCTTCATCCTTACTCTCCCTACTCTTTCAGTACCTTCGTGAAAATCCGTTTGATACGTGCATCGAGTACATGACTGCCACCCCGACCACGGACATCTTCGATCATCATGGTAACCAGCAAACGTGGATCATCTACATTAAAAACGGCGTACCATCCGTTTTCCATCCCGAGCTCGCCCTTTTTTTGTTTCAGCTCAGCTGTTCCAGTCTTGCCCGCCATGCGAATACCAGGCACGCGTGCTCCTCGTCCGGTGCCGCGCGGGTCTTCCATGACCTGTATCAAATGCTGCTTCACCGTACTCGCCACATCGGCAGGTATGACATTCGTCTTCCAATA
>NZ_AKIX01000129.1:0-4399 GCF_000282075.1 Brevibacillus sp. BC25 | reverse complement strand
TACGTAGCGGCTACCACTTTTGCGTTTCCCCGCGAATCCCTTCGGAGCGGACAGTCCCACCCCTTGCGGGACGGAGCACTGAGCCTAGACTGGAAATATTCTTCTCCCCACCGCAGCCACATGCGGCCCTGAATATATTTTTTAACTTCCTATGCGTTTGAAAGGAGTCCAACCCATATGCAAGCTTTGGAAACCCAACGGCTTACGTTATCGTACGGAGAACGCAACATCATTGAAGCATTAGATTTAAACATCCCGCGTGGAAAAATCACAGTTTTCATTGGCAGTAATGGCAGTGGCAAATCTACATTGCTGCGCTCTCTGGCACGTTTACTCAAACCAAAGGAAGGCGCTATCCTGCTTGAAGGAGAATCGATCGCGAAACGCTCTACCAAAGAGGTAGCCAAACGTCTTGCTATCCTTCCTCAAGGCCCATCTGCACCAGAAGGATTGACGATTCTGCAATTGGTCAAACAAGGACGCTATCCTTATCAAAACTGGCTACAGCAATGGTCAGAAGAAGACGAGCAGATGGTCAACAAAGCATTGGCAGCTACACAACTCACGGATATGGCTAACCGTGCCGTCGACAGTCTCTCTGGCGGACAACGTCAGCGCGCCTGGATTGCGATGACGCTCGCACAAGGTACCGAAACGATTTTGCTGGATGAGCCTACGACTTAT
The DNA here is from genome assembly GCF_000282075.1 of Brevibacillus sp. BC25. NCBI lineage: Bacteria > Bacillati > Bacillota > Bacilli > Caryophanales > Paenibacillaceae > Brevibacillus > Brevibacillus sp. BC25. The sequence goes on along the minus strand of NZ_AKIX01000129.1, from coordinate 3,715 downwards.
TTGGATATGTCGCATCAGATTGAGATTTTGGACCTGTTGTTTGAACTGAACCAAACGGAACAGCGCACCATCGTCATGGTTCTCCACGATCTGAATCTCGCTTGCCGCTATGCCCACCATATCGTTGCCGTTCACAATCAGACTGTAGTGGCAGAGGGCGCTCCGAACGAAGTGCTGACGACCGACCTTGTCCGTACGGTATTCGATATGGATTGCCAAATTACGCAAGACCCGCTGTACGGAACTCCTATGTGCATCCCGTACAGCAAAAGTCGCCTGGGCACTGTGCAGACCGAACGAAAAGCATTCGCCATGTCATAAGCGCCAAAACAACAAAAAGACTGTCCATCGAGTCGTATGGGCAGTCTTTTTTCGTATGCAAAAACTTGAACGCGCAACGAATCGGTGGAAAAAAACAGCGGCAATCCCGGACTTTTTTGCGTCCTGGACTGCCGCGCGCTCGTTTTATCTATTTAATCATACAAGCTTACTTCTTCAGGTTGTAGAATGCAGAACGACCGCCAAAACGAGCTGTATCAGCGAGTTCGTCTTCAATACGCAGCAATTGGTTGTACTTCGCTACGCGGTCAGTACGGGAAGGCGCACCAGTCTTGATTTGACCTGCATTTGTAGCGACTGCGATATCCGAAATCGTAGAGTCTTCAGTTTCACCGGAACGGTGGGAAATCACCGCAGTATAGCCAGCCAGCTTCGCCATTTCAATTGCTTCGAAGGTTTCTGTCAGCGTACCGATTTGGTTTACTTTTACCAGAATGGAGTTACCTGTAGAGGTCTCGATTCCACGAGCCAGACGCTCGGTGTTCGTTACGAACAAATCGTCACCTACCAGCTGAACTTTGCTGCCCAATTTGTCAGTCAGTGCTTTCCAGCCATCCCAGTCGTCTTCAGACAAACCGTCTTCGATGGAGATGATTGGGTATTTGTTTACCAGATCTTCGTAGAACGCGATCATTTCTTCTGTTGTTTTCACAACGCCTTCGCCTTCGAAGTGGTATTTGCCGTCTTTGAACATTTCTGTAGCTGCTACGTCCAGCGCGAGGAACACGTCTTTGCCTGGCTCATAGCCTGCTGCTTTGATCGCATCCAAAATGGTTGTGATCGCTTCTTCGTTGGATTTCAGGTTTGGAGCGAAGCCGCCCTCATCCCCTACTGCTGTGCTCAGGCCTTTTTCACCCAATACTTTTTTCAGGGAGTGGAAAATTTCCGCGCCTGTACGCAGTGCTTCCTTGAAGGATGTCGCACCTACTGGCATGACCATGAATTCCTGAATGTCTACGGTGTTGTCTGCGTGCTTACCACCGTTCAGGATGTTCATCATAGGAACTGGCAACATTCTCGCGTTGAAGCCACCGAGGTAGTTGTAGAGAGGAACGCCGAGAGAATCTGCAGCTGCACGTGCTACTGCCATGGACACGCCGAGAATCGCGTTTGCGCCCAGCTTGGCTTTGTTTGGCGTGCCGTCGAGCTGAATCATCGCCATATCGATGCCGACTTGATCCAGGGCATCCATGCCGATCAGTTCAGGAGCAATGATTTCATTCACGTTTTCTACGGCTTTCAGAACACCTTTACCCAAGTAACGGGATTTGTCACCGTCGCGAAGCTCAACTGCTTCATACGCACCTGTAGACGCTCCAGATGGAACATCTGCGCGACCCATCGAGCCATCTTCGAGATACACTTCTACTTCCACAGTTGGATTACCGCGGGAGTCCATAATTTCGCGTGCATAAATGTCAGTAATCATTGCCATTTCTCGTCCATCTCCTTTTTTCATGTGCACTTACAATCTATTTCGATAAACGCCAAGCTACCCTTACAGTGTGTCCCAGCAAAGCCTATTTTGCAAGTAACGATTTGCCTGTCATTTCAACCGGTTGCGCTACCCCCAAAAGCTCCAAAAGCGTTGGCGACAAGTCGGCCAAAATACCGTCTTCGCGTAGAGCAGCCCCGTCTTTGGTCACGATTACAGGCACCGGATACGTGCTATGTGAAGTAATCGGACGTCCCGCTTCATCCAGCATCAGATCCGCGTTACCGTGGTCAGCTGTGATGACGGCTACGCCACCTTTTGCTACGATTGCATCGACCACTCGGCCCAAGCATGCATCGACTGTCTCGACTGCTTTGATCGTTGGCTCCATCATACCGGAATGACCAACCATGTCGCAGTTGGCAAAGTTCAGGATGATCGCATCAAAATTATCCGCCTCGATCTCAGCCACAACAGCGTCTGTCAGCTCCGGTGCACTCATCTCCGGCTGCAGGTCGTACGTTGCCACTTTTGGCGAAGGAATCAGGATACGCATCTCACCTGGAAACTCCTTTTCACGTCCGCCACTGAAGAAGAACGTCACATGCGGATATTTCTCCGTCTCTGCAATGCGCAGCTGCTTCAAGCCCTGCTGGGAAAGAACCTCTCCCAACGTGTTATCCAGATTGGAAGGCTTGTAAGCGACATACCCGTCAACCGTCTCGGAAAAATGCGTCAGGCACACAAAATGTAGATCGCGTGGGCGCTCATCGCCGCGGTCAAAGCCACGGAAATCTTCATTCGTAAAGGCTTGCGACATTTGAATCGCACGATCTGGACGGAAATTATAAAAAATAATCGAATCGCCGCTTTGAACGGTCGTCACTGGTTTTCCTGCTTCATCGAGAATCACGGTTGGCATGACGAACTCATCCATAATGGACTTTTCGTAGGATTCCTTTACCGCTTGAACCGGATCACGATAAGCTGGAGCATCTGCGTACACCATGGCACAATACGCCTTCTCTACACGCTCCCAGCGTTTGTCACGATCCATCGCATAGTAGCGGCCTTGTACGGTAGCAATACGGCCAACGCCGATCTCTGCGATTTTGGCTTGCAGCTGTTCGATATAGCCCACTGCACTGTCAGGCGATACATCACGACCATCGAGGAAACCGTGGATGAACACATCCGCAAAGCCCTGCTTTTTCGCCAACTCGAGCATCGCAAACAAGTGGTTAATGTGACTGTGTACACCACCATCGGACAAAAGCCCGAACAGATGAAGCTGCTTGCCGTTTTGCTTCGCGTGCTGGAAAGCAGCGATCAGTGTTTCGTTTTCAAAAAAAGCGCCTTCTTGAATCGACTTGGTAATGCGCGTCAGATCCTGATAAACAACACGCCCTGCCCCGATATTAAGATGGCCTACCTCGGAGTTGCCCATCTGTCCTTCTGGCAGTCCAACAGCCAGCCCACTTGCCTCCAGGGTCGCGTGAGGGTATTGATTCCAGTAACGGTCAAAATTCGGCTTGTTGGCTTGTGCTACTGCGTTTCCGTGCGTCTCGTTACGCAAAGCAAAACCATCCACAATCAAAAGGGCAACCGGTTTTGGTCTTTGTGCCATTGCTTTCTCCTCCTATCGCGACGTAGCTCCTGCCACAAGCTGCAAGTAACTGTCCGCTACGAGACTCGCTCCACCAACCAATGCTCCGTCGATATCCGGCTGTGCCATGTAGCTTGCGATGTTTTCCGGCTTTACGCTTCCGCCGTATTGAATGCGCACTTTCTCGGCTGTCGCTTGTCCGAAGCGTTCACCGATTACGCTGCGAATAATAGCAATCGTTTCATTTGCATCTTCTGCCGTTGAAGACTTGCCTGTGCCAATCGCCCAAATCGGCTCGTATGCAATAACGGTATCCGCCACTTGTGCAGCGTCCA